>JAYVJI010000098.1:0-7708 GCA_043769435.1 Verrucomicrobiota bacterium | reverse complement strand
GATTTTGATCCCCCCGATAGGCTCCGCGAACTGCCGCTCCGTCTCAATCTTGTGGGCATGGAATTCCAACCCCGACACATCTTTGACAAACGCCTCCAGTACCTCCTCATCCGAGAAGGCTTTCTTAAAAATAACCTCGTTACTAAGTGGAGCTAGGTGCATTCACCTACGATAAGCCCCTGCGAACGATCGTCAAGGCCATGGATGGATGCTTGAGCCCACATTCGATTTCCCATCAAGCCGTTCACCGTTGGAGTTAAGGGTGGAAAAGACAACAACAAAGAAAGCAACAGGCAGAGGCATCAGAGGCATTGCGGCGGGATCACCCGCATGGGATGTGGCGCAGGGATTCGCCGGGCGGCTGCTGAAAGAAGACAGGCTCCACCGGATGGCCGGGTTTCTGGAACTGCTGCACAGCGCGGATTTTTCCGGACTCATGGCCCTAGATCAGAAACTCCGCCGCAGCGATCAAACCGGGTATGAGCTGAGCATTGAACGCCAGCTCCTAGCCTATCGGCTGGGACAGTTGGACGGAGCCACTGCGGTCCGTGCCCGCTTCCGCGATGATGCCGACCGCGGCGAGCACGCGAACGGCATCATCCTAGAAGGCTGGGCGAGTGGGCAGCCCTCCCCTGCTCTCGGGTGGTGGCGCTCGCTGCCGGAAGGAAACCTGCGCGCCTCTCTGCTGGGTCCGCTGGTGCAGGGCATCCTAACTGCCCGTGGCGGAAACTGGGATGCGCTTTCCAGCTGCCTCAGCCCTGTAGAACTGGACAAGGCTGCTACTCCCCTGCTGGACGCCGTTCTGGCCGGGGAGGGGCCGGCTGCCGCTTTGGATTTTTTTCAGAAACTGTCTCTCGACTATGTGGCGGCTAACCGGCTCGGCGTAAAACTGAACATCGCTATCACTCAGACAGGGGACCTGCCCCTCATGTTGCGGTGGTACGGATTTCTGCAGTCCTCCCGCACCAACATCAACGCGCAGCACGGGCTACTTATCGCCGGGGACCGCGTCACAGGCCTGCTGGAAGCCATCGGTGCGGCTGGCGGAGCCCGCTTGCTGGAAAACCTAGACAATCCACCGGAGGAATACGCTTCCCTGAGCCCTTCCCACCGGCACCAGTTCGCCCGCGCCTGGGTCCGCGCCAGTCCGGCCGCTGCTAGGCAGTGGGTGCAGACACATCAGGGCCATGTCTCCTCCAGCGCCGTAGCATTCCAACTGGCCATGTACTGTGTGCGCGAGGATCCGGATGCCGCCGCGCGGTGGCTGGAATACATGGACGAAAACCAGCGCAGCACCGCAGAGCCCATCATCAGCAACTACCGCAAAAGCAAAAGACAGGTCCACAATCGAGTGCCCGCAACAACGGCAGAAGCCGAACAGGAAAAGCCCGGCCGGTAGAAATGGCGGCGATACGGGCGGCGCCAATCCTTACGCGGGGCAGGGCGGGTCTCAGCACTCGGGGTGCTCCACCCGCCACTGGCCCGGCGCGAGGTCGGCCAGCAGGATTTTACCTATCTTTGTGCGGTGAAGTGCCGTGACGGTGCAGCCTTGACTGGCAAACATGCGGCGGACTTGATGGTAGCGGCCTTCCATGACGTGCAGCACCGCTGTGCGGGGCCCGGTGATTTCACATCGCGCTGGCAGGCAGGGCTGGGTTTCATTCCTGAGCAGGAGGGTGCCGCTGGCAAAAACTCCGTCAATGCCGGCTGGCAAATCCTGATCAATGGTGACTTCATAGGTTTTCTCCGTCTCATGCCGGGGCGAGGTCATCCGGTGGACCATGGCTCCGTCATCAGTGATGATGATGAGGCCGCTGGATTCCTTATCCAGCCTGCCGGCGGTGACGGGGGCCGGATTTCTCCTGAGCCAGCGGGGGGGCAGCAGGTCATAGATCAACGCTCCCTCTGTATGATTGTGCGAGCAGACGATGCCCACTGGCTTATGAAAGGCCACGAATAGCCCGTCAGGAAACTCCACGGGCTTGCCCTCGATGAGGACTTCGCGCGGGTTTACTTTGGCATCCGCTCTAGCCACGGGTACGCCGCCCACGGTAACCCGGTCGCGGCTGAGCCAGGCGGCGGCCTCCCGCCTGGTGCAATACCCATAGCGGCTGAGGAGTTGGTCGGTGCGGATCAGTGCGCTTTCAGCCATCAATGCCCGGGTGCCGAAACCCGGCCCTCCTCGATTTCCTCATGCCGGGCACGCAGGATGCGGTCTGCGATTTCCTTGACCATTTCCTCGAGGATCAGGCGCAGGTGACTGGCCGGGCGGAAATCACTGGGGGCGATGTGCTTGATCCGGCCCGCGTGAGCCGCCAGTTGGTAGCATTTCCTGAAGCTGGTGCGGGAAGCGTCTCGGTTGTTATACACGGCGATGCCGTGCCCCCCGTATTGTTTCATGATCGTGAAGCAGGGGACGTCCGTGGGGCCATCGCCTAGGTAGATCATGTTAGGAAAGGGAATGGGCCGTAGTTCCTGGGGCATATGATCGTTCACATCTTGGCTGAGGTCCAGCAGACCTTTGTTGATGCGGAAAAGATACTGGGTTTTCTGCGTGTGGGAGATGACCCGCTTGGGAAAAGTGATGCGCCCGGCGCTGTCCGTGGCAAATTCGCAGCCAAAGATTTCCTTGATGTAGGGGCGGAGCCGACTGCCCTCGATGAGGGTCTTGATGCCGCTGCTCACGATGTAGTGCTCGATCTTGATGCCGATGGCCTGGTGAGCGCTGTTGAGTAGCGCCTCCATTTCTGTGAACATCTCGGGCAGCCCGTCATAGAACGTGAGTTTGGCCCCCAACCGCTGCAAGTCTTCGTTGGTGGGGCGGTCCATGTCTAGGTAGTCCAGCAGGGTTTTGAGATACGCCAGCTCGCTCTCCCAGCCCTCCTCCTTGACCAGTGTCTGGCATTTTCTCCAGAATGGCGCCGGGTCGATGCCGTAGGCAGGGAAAAGAACATCATCCTGCATGTAGGTAGGAGAGAGGGTCTGATCATAGTCGTATACGATCGCGATAGTGGTCTGTGGGACTGACATGGGAAAAGATATGGTGAACCCGCAGGAACGCAACTGGCTGCGCCTGACATTTGCGGCGGGGTAAGGCTCAGGGCAGCGCTATGGACCCGCTGAATACCAGCCCGGGGTCGCCCCGCTCTGCTATTGTCCTGAGGATGGTGCCGGCGGTGCGCACGGCTTTCTCCGGTGCTTTTGCTATGCCGTTGAAGGTCACGGTCACCGGCTGGTCCATGTCCAGCACGGCATCATTGAGCAGGAGGCTGACGTGCTTATTGCTCCGGGCTGTGATGGTGATCTGCTGTCCGTTCCGCTCTGCCGTGATGTCTTGGCCCGCGCGGGCCTCTGTGGGGGGAATGGAAAGCCAGTAGAACCGGTCATGCGTGACATCGTCCTGATGCCACACTACTTTCTCAGGCAATGGCTTGCGGGTGAATTTTTCCATCCAAGGGATGGCCTCCCGGTCCTCCAGTTCCATCCAGTGAGCCCGGCCCTGGTGGATCTTCACATAGTGGGCATATCCCCCGGCATCACCCTTTTGGAGATCATCCAGCTTTTGTCCCCATTCACCGGCGATTTTGTTGCGGTCGTAGGCAGCGTCTTTTCCGCCCACATGGATGGTGAATCCTATGTTCCTGAGCCCCAGCGGCGAGGATTCGTTAGGATGACCTGCCATCATGGAAGCTGCCGCGAGTCGGTCTGCCATTCTTGGTGCCAGCTGATACACGCCGTCGCCGCCTGCGGAATAACCCATGAAGTAAACCTTGTCAGGATCCACGTTTTCGAAGACGATCAGGTTTTGAATGAGCCGGTCAAAAAGCCCGTCGATATGGGCTTCGTGCCAGAGATTCCACGTGTTGGTGGGAGCGCGGGGGGCGACGTAGAGGCCTGCTGTGGGGTTGTAGGCCCTGCCCAGCTTGATCTGATTCACCCACTGCGATTCATTCACCTCCGGAGGAGCCCCGCCACCACCATGCATGGAAATGAACAGCGGCTGAGTGCCCGTTGATTTACCAAAGCGGAGAAGCTCATACTTCATCGTCATCTTGCCGTCCGTCACCGTTTTGGCATTCACCTCAGCCGCCCGGGTGAGCTTGAGGCCTGCGGCATAGTCTGCCATGAGCAGCCTCTGCGCCTCCGCTGCGTCAGCCTTGCTCAGCGGGGCTGCGGCCAGAGGAGCCGGCAGGGCTGGACGTTGATCCCGTGGTTGCGCCAGCCATTTTTGAAGTTGCTCGACCGGGCTGACCGGGCTGACCGGGCTGACCGGGCTGACCGGGCTGACCGGGCTGACCGGGCTGCCCGGGCTGACCTCGGGAGTGGACTCCTGCCCGGCGAGTGGAAGGGTCAAGAAAAGTAAAATTGGTGAAATAGGTGGCAGATTCATAACAAAGTGGAACGGCCGCTCCTACCGAAGCAGGGACGGAGCAAGCCCGGAACGGAACAATGCAGGCCTAGGCGGCCCAGGCTCATAACAGCGGCCTTCCCGGACTTGGCACGCTGTATTATGTGTATTATTTAGAAAATGAAAAAATGACTTGGCAAAGTGGACTCATTTACTAAACATCGGCAGAATTTCTGCAACCTGAACAACCTGAACTGTTATTTAAGTGATAAGTTGGACCCCATTCGTGCGCTGTGCTGCGATCACCGCGAGCTTGCTAGTGCTATTTTCCGCCTCTAGCGAAGCACAATCGAGCACCAGTGCTCATGTCTATCATTGACCGTCCAACTATCGCTTTTAGGTTTACCTTGCTTATCTTTGCGTTTTGGCGTTGTGAGCGCAGCGGGGCGGCACGGTAAGGCGCACAGAAGGGCATTTTCACCCCCAGAAGTTCCGTAGCTTTTCGGCTTCTTTTATAGTGAAAGGATACTGCTTGCTGAAGGCGTGATCGGTGATGCCGGCGAGGTCGCGCAGGGCCGTATGGAGGTGCTCGGGGCGGACTCGCAGGGCTTTGGTTTTGTCGTCGGTTAGGGCGAGCGTTGCAGGGTCGATGGGGCGGAGGAATTGGCCGTCATCGGTGGCGCCGATGACGCGGTTTCCTTTGAGGCCGGGGCCGAGGAACATGGCGGAACCGATGGACCAGTGGTCTTTGCCTTCGCCCTTGTTGTAGCTGGGCGTGCGGCCCATCTCGCTTTGCATGACGACGACGATGCGGTCGCGGATTTTAAGTGCTTCGGCGCGGCGCAGCAGGTAGTCGATGCCAGCGAGCAGTTCAGGCAGGAGATCCATCTGGTCGCGGTCGTTGTTGGCGTGGCTGTCAAACTGGCCGATAGAGAGATTTGCGCTGACGCAGATGCCGGCTTTGAATGAGGCGAGCGCGATCTCGGCTTGCTGCTGGAGGCGTTCCTTTGGCTGCTTTGCGGCGATGAATGGGGTCACGCGCTGGAGGGCTTTGGAATTTACCTGCGCAGCATAGAGCACGCTCTGGGCCCGCTCCACGCGCGGGAGCAGGCTGCCGGTGGACCCCGCGAGGCGGGAGTCGGTCTCTGCTTTGAGCGCGGCTTCGATGCGATCGAGCGCGAAGTCGTCGTGATAGGGACTCTGGGCGTTGCCTTCTACGCAGTCGGCATTGGCAATGCGGGCGAGCGTCGGCAGATAAGGCACGCGGGCCATGGGCACGATGTTACCAGTGTTAGAGTAGTTGCCAAACGTCAGGAACGCGAGTGGACAAGTGGCGCCCCGGCACGCGGCGACGAGCGCGGCAAAGGTAGGATACGCTAGGCTGTCGAGGTGCCCGGTAGCCATGTAGCGGGAGCACGGCGCGTGATTATTGACCGAGTAGTCGAGCCCATTGAAGACCAGCAACTCCGGGCCGTAGCGGCGGAAAAAGTCTTCGTTGCTCATGCGGTCAGCTTTTTTACCAATAGCTTTGGCATTGGGCGCGAATTTAATGGCGCCATGTGTTAGGATGTCGCCCTGCTGGTAGAGGCGGTTGATGTCATTGACGCCTTTCGGGTCCATGAGATAGGTCGTATCCCAGCCACCCGAAGCATTGAAGACCGCATAGTAGGGGCCGTCGCAGGGATCAGGCTCCTTGGAAGATGGCGAGGCAAAAATCGTGCGGCCCACGGGAGCGGCGACGGCTAATCCGGCGAGGCTGCAGAGTTTTATAAAGTCGCGTCTCATAGTGTGTCGAAGTCTAGTGGAAAAGGAATAGCCGAAAACTTCCATTCCGCAACGCCACCAATAAAATCAGTTTCTATCCTATCCTCCCGGCTAACTTCCCCCCGAAATGCTGACTTTGGAGGATTTCCCTAAGAGCTTCAAGGACTTGTGTTTCACGGTGAGGCGCGTTCTTCACCCATTCTGCCTTCCGCTTAGGGCTCAAATTCGCGGTCTGCGGATAGTTCGGATGGATATAATTCCAGGCACACATCCGTTTTTTTTTGACATTTATCGTAATTATGATAACTTTTATCAAGAACCATGAATACACTGCCCTTTAAAAACCGCCGCTCTGGCTTTTCTCTCGTTGAGATCCTGATGGTTGTGGCCGTTGTTTCCACCGTGTCGGCGATGGCCGTGGTAGCCATGTCCGGGTTTACAGTGGCGACCAGTCAGACCCGGCTGAGCCGGGATGTGGCCACGATCAACAGCGCGATCAGCGCGTATATCGTCAGCGGCGGGAAGTTCACGACCGCTGAGCTAGCGTCCCCCACTGCCGTGTTGAACCGGTTAAAAAAGCGTGCCAATGCAAGCAGCCAAAAGCAGCTTGCCGGGCTGCGCGGGGCGATGATTGACCCCCGGCTGATAATGGTAAATCTGACAGGGGCTGAAGCCGCCACCAGCGTGACCCGGGCCGTGTGGGTAGCAAGTGCGTCCAATCCTCGATTCGTGGTGGCCAACAATGGAAGCGGTGGAGTCAAGGAATTCGTTTTTGATCCGGCGCTGGCCAGGGTTGATTTTGGCACCGAAACCCGGACTGGCACACAAAAACTGGCGATGGTGGACAACTGGGTGTGGGACTTCGCAGACTCCGGAGCCCCACCTAGTCCGGGTGCCACCTCACCCGCCCCGGGTATCGATCCTACCCTGGTCGACCCGACTGCGCCGGCGATGGCTGTCCTCACGCCTCCTACTTTCAGCATGCCCGGATCTAGGTACCCACTGGGCAGTTATCCCAGAAGCGTGACTCTTTCCAACACCAATTCCGACACTGTGAGTCAGGTGGTCTACAGCATCAACGGGGGGCCATTCACGGGCGTGTCCGGACCGGTTTCTGTGGACCCGGGCATGACCCTCACGGCCATGGCTGCATCAACAAACCCGGATACCCATGAAGACAGCACCACTGTGCAGGAGACGTATGAAACCACTCCCGTCACGCCGCTTGTGAGGCTTGAATTCGCGGAGAGTGATTACACATGGTTCGAGCTGGGCGGACCGGAGGCCACCGGTCCCGGTGTTCCTACCAGTGCGCTGGGGCTGGGCAGCATAACCAATCTGTCTGCGATTCCCACACGCTACCAGTCCAACACCTACTTCAACCTGTTTTGGACTGTCAGCACCAGCAGCACCGCCGGTAATCCGCTGACGGACGCCGCCGCGCTTGCTGGTCCGGCTTTCTCCGGCGGCTTCAGCCCTGTTACCATTCCCGTGGATTATTCCAGCTTTGGAACAGGCAACACGGTGTATGTTAAGGCCGCAGTCAAAACTGCAAACCCAGGGGTCGTGGGCAACTCCGCAGTGATGAGCAAAATT
>JAYVJI010000097.1:0-8540 GCA_043769435.1 Verrucomicrobiota bacterium | reverse complement strand
ATCCCCACGTAGCCCACGCCCGGATGGGTCCGAACTGCCGCTGGGGATCTGAGACCTGGCCCAGCACGATGCCCGTGATGAGTGAGAAGCCCGGACTGTTAGTAAAATAGTAGGCCCCCATAAAAAGGAACAAAGGGACAGTGCCCCATCCCCAGAGCAGGCTGCCATGAGCTAGGAAGATAAAGACTGCGCTGATTCCCGTGATCCAGGCCATGAGTCTCTCGGGAGGGACACGTTTGTCCGCGAGAACCCCGGCGATCATGGGGGAGATGATAGCGGCAACGCTGCCCATGCAGAAAAGCCAAGGTGCCGCCCACTTCAAGCCATGAGCCTGAAGCACCATGGGAAAGGGCACGACGTAGGCCGCCAGCCCGGCTGCGTGCAGAAAAAACAGTGCGCAAAGCGCTGCGGGGTGCCTGCCGCTTTTTAGGCCAGAGTCCACCGGCAGGGGTCTATTTTGTAAAACCCTCTCAGTGCGCTGTAGAGTTGCGGGTGCTTTTTGTTCAATACCTCAGGGCAGTGATAAAATGCCTCTGTAGCTATGGCAAAAAATTCCGGGAACTCCTCGTTGGTATAGTTCGCCGCCGCTTCAGGCAATGGGAAACGCGCCTTGAATTCCGTGCTGAGTATCCGGGCCCAGGTGCTGTGACTCAACCGTGAGGGCTTGATCGAAGCATGCGAATCCGTCAGTTCGGCAGCGGCCCGCTCGAGAGCCTTGTTATCGTGATCGGTGACATCGTGGACATGCTTGGCAGATTCATCCCAGACCAGCAGCGCCGTGCTGCCGGGCCGCTCCTCCGTCATGGGCTCACCGGGCTTGAAAAAATCAGCCGGATACACATGCAGGGTCAAGGCCGCCAGATAGAGCCCGGGGTTGCTGCGGTTGAGCAGCAGCAGGCAGGCATTGGCTGCCACAGGGATTTTGATGTCATCCGGCAGTTCCGCTAGCTTTCCGAACGACCGCCACTTTTTGCTGTCCATGAAGGCCACCATGAGGTCCTGAAGCGGAGCCCTCAGTTCCCACGGCAGCCTAGCATACACCTCCACATGATCATGCAGCGGATCCAGCCAGCTCTGCGGATAGGCAAAGTGACGCACCCTCCAGACGCCGGACGCGCGGCGGATGCGCATGATTATAACCCATGAAAGCAGGAGAATCAAAACGGCGATTGCCGCTTTCTGGCCGGTTTCCATTGGGATCAGTTTTGGTAGCCACCACTCCAGTAATCAAAGGGATTTCTGGAGAAAAATTTGATGTATTCTGCGATCTGCTTCGCGCGGTTTTCAGGGAATGGGTGACTGCTCAGAATCTCCGGCGGGCGGGCTCCTCCTTTCATTGATTCAGCTAGGACTTTCATGACATCCACCAGCGCCTCCGGCTTATACCCCGCAACGGTCAATAGCTGCACCCCGATGCGGTCAGCCTGGCTTTCATCGGCACGGCCATACTTCGTCTGCATCAGCTGCCCGACCATCTGGCCTACTGCCTGACCGGCACCGTTGCCATTACCGGTAGCCATGGCTACAGCGCTCATGATGCTCTGCAGCAGGCCGCTCTTGGCCATTTGTTTGGCAGAATGCCAAGCCAGCACGTGACCGATTTCGTGCCCCAGCACGCCAGCCACTGCATCCTCGCTAGGGAGCTTCTCTAGGAGCGCCATGGTGATAAAGACCTGTCCGCCTGGCAGAGCAAAGGCGTTGATCGTCTTGTTGTCTTGGAGCACGTGAAAGGCGAATGGGTAATCAAAGTCCTCGTGGCCATGGCCATCGGCGATGCGCTTTTGAATGATCTTTTCTTTGGCATCCAGCAAACGGCTGGCGATCTGGTTGATCTTATTCCGGAGCCGGGGGTCCCGGACTTCGCCTCCAAACTGCTGCACCATTTCCGGCACGCTTTGTAATCCCAGCGCCACTTCTTTCTCCGGCGTCATGTCCTTGCTCAGTTTAACAGTCTCGCCGGTAAAGGGATTAGTCACCTTCTTAGTGCTGCTGGAATAGGTGATATAGCCGAATAGGAGCATTCCCAACATGGCGATGATTTTGGGATTTCCCAGCAAGATACGCAGCAATCCTCCTCCGGGCACGCCTATGGTGCCCTGCCGGGGATTTGGTGCATACCGGGGATCGGCACCTTGTGGAATGCCCTGACCACGGGCGTTTCGCGGGGCACTTTCTCGTTCAGACTGCTGGGAATATGGATCGTAGCTCATGGTTGATTGGTTTTGTGTGTCACGCCAAGCACCATTTCCTCAAAGGTGCAAACTGAACGTGCAGCGGGAGCGGAATTCATTCGGCAGTCTCCGGGATCAACCATGCTCTGACAAATCCTAGCGCAGGGCTTTCAGCCCGGTAATGAGAATCGATCGATGTCAGCGCCATGAGCGTCATCAAGGCAGGGTAGCTGGCCATGGGCCGTCTGTTAGCATGACGCGAAGGAAGTAGAAGCGTCTGCGGATGCCAGGAGTGATCTGCACATTCACGCTGTGGTTCCCCGCTCCGTTCTGGGTCGCTATTCCAGCATCCACCCATCCCGTGAGCGATCCTGGCTCCGTAGCGTCACCTGATCGGTAGACTCTGTAGAATCGGCCTGCCACTCCGGGGAAGTTGAACCTTGTGGTGAGAGCCGGATCCTGCGACAGGCGCAGGATGGAGCTTGGATTAGCCGGGTCCGTGCCCATGACCGCCTCGCTGGCATCGCTGGCACCGTCACCATCGGTGTCAACAACCGGAGTAGCTACTGTGGTGAAGAGGGCATTGGCAAATGCAAAAGTCTCATTCGCAGAGTCATTGACGGCAGTGATGATCAATTGCACGGAGGTTGCGCTGTCAGGTATGGTGAAACTGAGTGGGAAGTTGCTGGTGTAAGTTCCATCCTGAGCTTGGGCTGCGTTGAATTCATCATCAGCGGCTTCGGCACCTCCGTTCATGACGCCGTTGTTGTTCTTGTCGTAAGTCGTGATGAGATTCACGGGTACCGCTGTGTTTCCGTTGATGATGAGTTCCGCCAGAAAAGTATCAGTATCCTCGAATCCCGCCGACCGGTCAATCGCCCGAAGGTTGGCAGTGAAATTGACGGCTCCAGCCACTGCAGAGAGATCGATGACCTCCGATGTTAGGACCTTGGTCGTGGTTCCCCCTCCGCCTGTCATCACCACTCCGGGAGCCCCGGCGAAATTCTGCCACTGTATCGGTATCACCGATCCTGCGGCAGTGAAGACGCTTGCCAAACCATTGCCTAAGTTTTGCTTTGCGATGATGTAGCTGGCATCCGCAACGGTGCCGAAGTCCAGACCGATGACAGTTCTCGAAAGCGGGTAGCTGGCATCAGCGAAGAAGACGTCCAGGAATCCGTGGTCGGGAATGTTGCGCAGGGTTACGGTGACTCTGGCCTGGGTCGGTGAGAGCGCCACTGAGCTGGCAGAAGCCAACCCGGGGTAATCTGCAGTGACCACGAATTCCGGCCCCCCGACGGGTGCATTTATCAAAACCTCGAACGTGGCTGTGTCGTCTTCCGGCCCTGCGCCATTTGGCTGTATGATCCCAGTGCCGGCAACAAATGTCGTAAAGATGGCCGGGGTTGGCGGGGTGATGGCGATGGTTTGGGTGACCCCGGCGACGCCATTGTCGCTCAAGGTGAGATCAGTGGAGGCGGTTGATTGCAGGAATGGGCCAAAGGATACTGGATTTGCGGCAGAATACAAACCGCTGGCAGGCATGGAGTTGCTGATCCAGCCCGTGCTGCCTGGTGGCAGGCTGATGCCAGTGATGTTCACCGGCTTCCGGTAGGTATCGTCAGCTGGATCAATGGTTCCTTTATTGTCGAACTGGACTCCGGCAGCTGCCTGTAGTAGAATTGAATGAGTCCCCAATTCGAACAGAATGTTTTGCATGGTCATGTTCTCGCTCAGGGAGTCATTGTTCCCCGAGATGACAAGTTGCACGGAATTTGCGCTCGCCGGGATGACTGCGCTGAACTGGTGCGTCCATGTGCCGCCACCTGTGACCGGCGGTGGGCCGCCGGTAGCCGGGGTGATTTCAGCGCCTGTCAATATTCTGTCCGCAGGTATCAGCGTATCATAAGGGGTGATCAGGCTTACCGGGTTCGCGGTGTCTCCGTTGATAATGAGCTGCGCATTGAAGGTATCCACGGTTTCATTGCCTGTGCTCGTATCGTTAACAAGCAAGCTGGCGGAAAATCTCACAATTCCTACCGCGCTGAGGTCTATGACCTCCGAACGGTAGATGGAGTTTACGCCAGCAGCGTTGTTCATCAGCTGGGTGTTCGCGGCCTCGTTCACCTGCCACTGTTGCGGGACCAGTCCATCTGTTAGGAGTGGTAGAGAAAATCCCAAATTCTTTGTGCCAATGATGCGAGGGGCACCGGCAACCATGGTTACTTTGCAGTTCGCATCCGCTTTGTCTGTAAACTCCACGGTGTCAGTTGGAGAATTGATCGAGAGATCCTGAACGGAGTAGTCTGTCGCATAATTTCCCATGGGGACGGTCCCGTCTGAGGTCCAGCCAGTGCCTGTGAATTGCCCATTCACCCTGAATGTATAGTCCCATGTATCGTCCGCGGGATCCGCTGTATTTTTGGTATCCCGGGTCAGGTTGGTGATGACCGGGGTCAGCGCACACCAAGCGGCAGTCACTGTTTCAGTGTCAGTCAGCGCAGGGTCAACCGAATCGCTGACCTCGACCACTAGGGTATGCGGCTCAGCTAGGGGGAACTCTCCAATGGGAATGCTCAATAGCTTGGGGGTGCCGTAGGTGCCAGTCTGCCCGGCCAGCGAGGCTGGCGCCAGAATGATGTAACCAGTAGCGCTCACGTTGCCAAACCCGTTGACCGTCAGAGAAAAGTCCACGGTATCGTTCGCTGGGTCGGTTGGCGTGCCATTCACTTGTCTCACGACGTTGGCGAGCGCGGCGTCTACCACGGCCGGTGTTTCCAGAGTGAGTCTAAGGTTATCAATTCCCACTTGGGCGTCTGCCCCATCGTCATTCACGTTGCCCCAGCGCAGGGCGATGGACTGACCCGGCTGGAGCCGGAGCGCCGGGCTTATGGTGGCGGAGAGGGGGGTGGTGCCCGGACGGGCCGGCGTCGTGAATCCATCTGCGGAGCTTAGGTCCAGCCCGGCTCTGTGGGACTGATACCCGGCGATGGTGTACGTTGCTCCGGTGGCGGTCTCCAGCTCCGTGAGCAGGGCTGCGGCGTTACCGGTTTTGTAGGTGACGGTCACGGTCTCTGGGGTGCTAAGGGTATTCCCGCGCCAGTTTTCCAGATCATAAGCCACCTCACCTATGTCTATGGGGCGTGTGCCGGCATTAGTGAATATCCCGATGATGGATAGGGTGCCGCCAGCCCAGTTCGTCGCGCCATCCGCTCCCGTGGGACTAAAGCCCAAGGCTCTTTCCGTGCTGCTGTATGCGCCCAAGCTGAGAAACCCGTGGGCGACGGGAGCGGCATTGGCTGCCAGCGCACCGTCACTAATATATGGACGGGAAGCCGCCACGGTCAAGGCGCCGGCCAGATTGGTCGTGCCTGCTGGTTTGTTGGTCCGGTGCAGGTAAAAACCGGGAATCGTGGTATTATCTGTCCAGTTGAACTCAGCTTTTCCGGGTCCCGTCGGCAAGGCATTGAAACTCTGAACATAGTTCGTAATTCCGTTGATGTTGACTGCTGCCCCTGCTGCCTGCAACAAGAGAGCACTGATGAGTCCTGCTGATAGTTTCAAATGTTGATTCATATTCGGATTAAGTTTAGAGTGAAGGATGAAGCGCTGGACCTGCCGTGGCTGCTGGACAGAAGTAAGTTGACTAATATTCTTCTGATACTGCTGGATCCTTCAGGATTCCAGCCTGAAATCCATTAATTTTAATGATCCTGAAGTTAGTGGATTCATGGAACAACCGAACTTCCTGAACTCAGCCGGATAACACCGCGCTCACTCCGGAGCGCAGGGAATCCCTGCACTGCGGGCAGGGCTAAGCCGCCGCGCTGCCTGCTCCCCAGTGGTGATCTGTCGGATAAAATCTGCGAGGCTGGCATGGCATCGCTGCTGGAATAGTGCTTTGTCTACACCGAGCCCGGCAAAGGCGGCGCGGTGGTTGGCCCAGACCAGCATTTTCGCTGCGTGAAAAAGCGTCGCGAATTGCCACTTCCAGACCCGGACCGCTGCTGGTGACCAACCGGCAAACCGCTCATGAAAGAACTCCGCATGGAAGGAAATGTGCTTGATCTCATCCCGCACCAGCCGCGTGCAGCACTGCTGGATGGCTGGCTCCGGCACGTGCTGTGACAGCAGCGCATAGTAGGCCCGGGCGATCAGTTCTGCACTCAGAAGGATCTGGATTTCATACTCCAGACGGGGGATGAGTTTGCGGATCCACTTGAATGCCCAAGCCGCCCAGTGTTTGGTGCGCAAGCGTCCACCCACATGCTCTACCATACGGGATAGCATGTCTGCATGGAAGTTTTCCTCCTGAATGAAGAGCCTTACGGCCGCCGGATACCCCCGCAGATTAATGTCATGCCGACATTCCCGCCGAGCCCACTTTTGCAGTGTCGATCCATCCCCGGTCTCTCCTAACTGAAATATCGCCAGCGACTTCCCCAGCGCCCTACGGGCCGGACCATCCGGCATCAGGCACGGCTGGCTCCAGTCTGGCTCGACGAATGATCCGGTGTTGTTCTGATAATAAGAAATCCAGGCGTTAGTGTTCATGATGATGTTGTGTGTGGTTGTTGTCACTTTGTGACACAAAGTGATAGCGCGCCTGTATTCACTTTGCAACACAAAGTTAATGCAGGCCCTCAAATTTCATTTGGCCCCAGACCATGGGCCTCGGATTGGCGGCGCGAATAGTATCCAATATCAGCCCGGATAAGAGAACGGCCTCCAGGTCACTGTTCCTAACAAAAGGAATGCGGTGGTGGTGAAGCCTCACGAAAAGTAAGCAGGCCTGGAGAGCTGCGTTTCAAAACTGAATGATTTGCGGGGGTGATCCCGCCCGGCATGGGAAAGAAAAAATTCGCGGGACGAAAAAAACACTTGAAAAAAGAGAGAATGGCCGTAAATATGCCCATATGAAAACAACAATTGAACTCGATGACCAAAAGCTCGAGAGAATTATGATTGCCATGAACCTCAAAACCAGAAAAGAAGCCATCGATTGGGCCCTCACAGAAGCGGAGAGGCTTGCCATCATCCACAGCATCAAGGCAAACCCCTGGTCCGCCAGAGTCATGGAAGACGCCATTGATCCCGACTACGACGTCATGGCCATGAGGCGGGCGGTGCGGATGCACGTTGAAAACTAAGCCATGAACGAGGTGGACTATACTGAGCCGATCATGGTGGACTCTGCTGTGTATATCGACCGCCTGCGTGCAGGCGTCGACATCCGTCAGGAACTCATGCCGTGGCTATTGAACGGCACTCTCTATAACTGCGGCGTGGTCCGCGGCGAGGTGATCCGCGGCTTCAAAAATATGCGATTAAAGGCGGAGATGACGCAGTTCTTCAATATCATCCCGGAAGTGCCCACCTCTGCGAATGTGTGGCAGGCGGTGGCGGAACTCGCATGGGTGCTGGACCGCTCCGGTGCCAGCGGGCGGCCGCTCACCGACCTCATCATCGCCCGCTGCGCGATGTCGGTGGGGGCGACGCTCATTTCGCCCGACAAGCACTTTGAGGACATCTCCGGGCTGAAATTGCAGAAAGTGCTGTAGCGCAATGTAGTGCAATGGTGCCTTGGCAGAGCCGGGACTCCATGTTCATTCACGCTGAGTGTGCGCGCCCCCCTCGCTGTGGATTAGTGGTAATTCATGTGTGGTGGATTTCCCCCGGGCACGCGGGCTGCCCGCGAATCACCGGAACTGATTACTGGACATCAGGGAAAATCTCAGCTTCATGCGGATGTCATGAGACTGTATATCCCTGCTATTACTTTGTCTGTTTTGTCATCGCTGGTGCTGCTGCTTCCGGCCCAAGACGATGTGCCTAACGCCCGCCCCGAATCGCCGGATTCGCCGGATTCGCCGGATAAGGCGCAGCGTTATTTTGATGCGTTAGTGAAGCGACCTTCCGGGGGCTACCTTTTTGACCGGTTTTACAATTCGTGGCTGGATACCCGAACAATAGAGGAGCTGGAGACCTTCCTGAAGGCACAAGTGTCAGAGCAGGAGGCAGGGACCGGCCAACGGCTCATTCTGGCATTTTTTTATGCCAAGCAAAATGAAAGCGCGAAAGCGTTGATCCAGTTCCAGCAGGCGCTGGAAAAGGACCCTGGAAATGCTGAAGCTTGGCTGCAAAAGGCGTTGGCGGAATCCAGAGCGACTAATTTTGATGTGGCTATCAAGGATATAGAGAAGGCGCTGGAAGCAAAGCCCGGTAAAGTGACAGAGCGGGAAGCCCGTCAATTGCAGGGGCGGCTCATGGTGAAAGCGGGGCGTCAGGCGGAAGCGGTCAAGGTCTGGCGCTCATTGCTGGATGCCCTTCCTGATGATGAGGAATTGCATGAAGATCTGGTGGAGGTGC
>JAYVJI010000096.1:0-2587 GCA_043769435.1 Verrucomicrobiota bacterium | reverse complement strand
GTTCGGCCAATCTGGCGGCTAAATACCGGGAACTTATCCGTGGGTGTTCCATCGCGGCGGAGGTTGGTTTGGCGGGGTGAATCCCACGAAATCACATGGCGCGTGCTGAGTTCATGGTCCTCGAAATCTTCGAGGTAGATGTCGCCCGCAGTGATGCCGGCGTAGAAGGGACTGTCCGCGGCGCTGAAATACGGCAGTTCTTCCCAGATGGAGACGGCCGCCCGCGCCTGCCCGGGCAGGCCCAGGCAGGCCAAGCCAAGCAGTAAATGGAGCAAGGGAGTATGGCGTTTCATGGTCTTGGCTTAGGGGTTGGCCAGCCCGGCACTCACAAGCCGGGCCCGGAAATTCGTGCGCCGCTGGGGCAGCCATGTGCTGCTCTTGTAGTTTTTGTTCAGCAGCCAGTCGGCCCGGTTGTAGGCAGGGGTGCGCGCGGCATCGCCCCAGCGGCCTGATTCACAGCGCACGGTGAAATCGAATGCGCTGGCCTCCTGTTCCCACCGCGTCACTGCGGCGTGCGTGCCGTTAGTGACGGAAAACACCCCACCTGCGGTGTCAAAATGAACCGCCACCCGGGACTTCCATACATTTTGGTAGGACGGGTGGTCCAGAAGTTTGGCATGGGGTTCTGCCGCACCTTCAGCCGCAGACACAGGATTGGCGTTCACGGCGACATTCTGCATGGCATACTCTGCATCCCACAGGAAAAAACGGAATCGTTGAGCGCTGGCGCCGCTGGCATAAATGGTGCCATCATCAGGATTGGACCGGTCATCGAGATCCTTGCGCCGGGCCGCCCGCCAGTTGTTTGAAGGCCAGTCCACATTGTTCATGTAGAAATTAACCAACAGGTAGTCCACATAGTTGCTGACGTCGAGCATCTCCTCCACAGCCTGCCACTTGGCAGTGTTTAGAGGAACAGAGGCGGCCTCATCACACCGGCGCAATAGTTCTTCCCACGCAGCGAAGTTGCCATTCTCCGCTTCGCCCTCTTGTTTAAGGACATCATACTGCGCAGCAGTATTCCCATACGCGCGCAGGAAGTCTTCATTGACCCGTTCGCCTATTTCTTAAACTCCCCAGTAGAGGCCGTTGACGTAGAGATAGACCCAGCGGCGGTGCGCGATAAGATTACCCGTACCATTTAGATTATTGAAGGGGCTCATGGCACTGTGTGTGGCGCGTGCCCATGACTCTTTGATGTGCGTGCTTTCTTCTCGCGGCCAGCCGCCCCAACGCAGCACCCAACTGTCGTGCGTGGGACTGCGGAGCATCAGTGTGCGGAATTTTTTAAGACTGGAACCTGGCAATGGCGGATCAAGGTAGTTCATCACCCCCTCTGCATTGGAACTGACGCGCTTGCGGAACTCCATACGCAGAGAGTGCTTCGGAGTCGTGCTGGGCTTGATACTGGAACCGCCGGTGATGTCCAACTCACCGGTCTCCTGATCCCTGGCCCCGGTGGCCGGGTCTATATACTCAACCGAGGCGGTCCGTTTCCAGTTTTGCCCCAAGGGGTCGGAAGTCTTGTCGGGAGAAAGGGAAGCGTTGGCATAAATGCCGCCGGCATTCACGTCAAAAAACTGCGCGCTGGGCAGGACGATGGAGACCGACGGAATGGCGGATAGGTCCGCCAGCATTTGATTCTTGTCTGCAGCGATGCGGACAGGGTCCATAGCATAGTCCAGAGTGAAAGGGGCTTCGCTGGTACCATTGGGATAGCCCGCTGGCTTGACTTGGTGGTCCGTAGGCTGCGTGCCCTGTGGGGCAGTGCCCAGCACTTTTTGTGTGAAGAGGAAACTGCGTGTCACCACCGGAGATGGAAAGCAGTTGGGAGCAGCGGTCATCGCACGAATGATGGTGTTGGGCGACACCGTGATGGCTCCGGTTGAAAGTGGGGAACTCGCCGTGGGCATGGTGAAATCCGTGGTAGAGGCGCCCGGTGACACCGGTCCAGGACAATTGATACGTGTTAGGATTTGGCTGGACCGTGATGGTCGGTGTGGCCTGGGTTTGCGCGTTGGCTGGGGTGCAGAAAAGGAGGGTCACCGATGCCAATGCGAAAATGAAAATGAACAGAGTTCGGTTCATAACAGCAGGACGGGTTAGAGGTTACTGCTCAGTGGAAGCAGCCCCTGCGGGCTCGGCGGAGGCTGCGGCGGGCTCGTTGGATGCAGCGGCGGGATCAATACGCCAGAGCCGGATCTCTGCGGGCCGGGGCGGCTCCGGATTTTCCTTTTCCCACTGCTCCCAGGCGGCCTGCCGGGCCTGGAGCGCGGCGTAGGTGGCGGCGAGTTTTTGGCCCTCGGCAGCATACACTGCCAGGAGCGCGCGCAGGGGTTCCAGGGCAGCGGCATTGGCGGAATCGCCTTTTACCAGCCGATATTCCCCGCCCAAATCCCCCGCCGCCGGGACTTCCTGCTCCACGGCCCGGTCCCCTGCGGGATAGGCAAACCCCATCACCGAATACCGGGTGCGCCCCACTTCCAAATCATCTGTCAGGCTGATGCTGGTAAGATCATAGGGCACCCATGCGGCAAACTCCTGATAGGATTTTCCGTCATCCACCATGCCCCAGTGCACCAGCGAA
>JAYVJI010000095.1:0-1965 GCA_043769435.1 Verrucomicrobiota bacterium | reverse complement strand
GATCTGGTGGCCCCGTCCGCAAATGCCGGACGGAAGGATGACTGGAACAAATACGTCATAACAGTGAACGGAGCCGACATCACTGTGGAATTGAACGGCACCAAGGTCAGTGCCATGAATTTGGATCAATGGACCACCGCGGGAAAAAATCCGGATGGCAGCGACAACAAATACACGAAAGCACTAAAGGATTTCAAGCGCGAGGGGCACATAGGCTTTCAGGACCATGGGAGCAATGTCTCCTACCGCAGCATCCGGCTCTGGAAGGTCTCGAAATAGAATAAATCACCGCGATACCCTGACCCGGGCGAACCGCTTCAAGCCTGAGAGGGGCAGGGGATCTGTCGTGATGACGGTGCCATCTGTGTTCGCGGCTCCTGTGCTGATGAAACCTTGATTCCACGTGCCTGCGGTTAGTGAACTGGAGAATTCCACGACATAGGTCAGCAAGGGCAGGGCTTTGCGGGGAAAGGTTAGCTTTAAGCGGTCGCCATCCTTTGAGACCATGATCCCTGGGCTGGAAGCCCGGACTTGGGGCAGCGTGCCCATGCCGTATTCCATGAGATTGGCGTAGCCGTCGCCGTCCTTGTCTGCTGTGTCTGCGGCGCTCCCGGTCGCCTGAGTCGTTCCCAGATTACAAAAGCGCCACTGTTCCAGCGCGGTTGTTGCTTCAGGGTATCGGGGCTGAATAAATCCCGTGAGCGCCTGCACGGTTCCGACGGCGTTCCATGCCTCCACTTTGACCATATAGTACCGGTTATAGATCATGTCAGTCATCCTGTGACAAACCGATCCTGCAGGAAGCGCCGCCAGTTCTGTGTAGGCCCCGCCTCCGTCGTAGCTCACGGAGACGCGGTAGCCTAACTCATTCGATGAGGCATCGTCCCACGAGACGAGGGTTTCCCAGCGGCTGAGGTGGAGGAAACGGAGGCCGCCTGGAGCGAGCGGAACATCCGGCGGTGGGCCACCTTTGATGATACTGAAGGAATCGCCGACTACCGTGGCCGCTCCAAGAGTGCTCTCTTGCTGGATGTATCTTGCGTCCAGCCGGCTGCCCCTAACATCAATGATCATGGAGCCCATGCCTGTGAGGTTTACAATGTTGGCGGGATGCGTGCCCCCACTGTCGAAGGAGCCCGTCTGGCCGGAATTTCCGCAGACGACGTAGACCGCTCCGTCATGGCTGGTGCCAGCGCTTGCTGGCTTCCAGTAGGCTCCACCGCGCCCCGGCTTGCCATCGCCCGCATTTTTCGCATGGACCTCTGGCGAAAATGTCCTGCTCAGTCCATAGTGTCCGTCGAGCAATACCGTGCGCTGGTAAACATGGCTGTGACCGCATAAAATCAGATCCACGCCGTGGTTCTCGAGGATGGGCACGAGGTTCGAGCGCATCTGGATCTGCGGGGTTTCAGCGTCCGAGTCATGGGTGCCCTTGTCGTATGGGGGGTGGTGCCACGCTGCCACGAGCCAGGGCTTTGTGTTTGCCCCCAGATCGCTGCGGATCCAGTTGGCCTGCGCCCCGTCAGCCTCACGGCTGGAGGTCATGGCATCGAGAATGATGAAATGAACATTCGACCAGTCGAACGAGTAATAACGCTCGGTGCCGGATGCCACGCCGCCACACTCCCCAGCTGTCGGGAAGGCAAAGATGCTGTCGTAGGGCCATGTCCCCGGGCCTTCCACCTGCTCTGTCTCATGGTTGCCAATACACGACCAATGGCACAGCTGCTGGAGCATCGGTGTGTAAATATTGAAGAAACTGTTTTGGTATTCGATGTCCGTGCCTCTGTCGTAGGCATTGTCTCCGAGGGTTAGCCAAAAGCTGGCAGGCTCTGTGGAGGACAAAGTGCGGTATGCGTTGCGCACTTGGCGGGCTCCCGTTGAACCTGTGCCGGGGTCCCCCAGCACCCAGAACCTGAAGGGAACATCCGCGCCGCCTGCGGGAGCAGTATTGAAAGCAAAATC
>JAYVJI010000094.1:0-5195 GCA_043769435.1 Verrucomicrobiota bacterium | reverse complement strand
GGCCATCTTTGTTGTCGCGGCGTATGCGATGCAGTCAGAACGCCTTTGCTCATCGAGCTTTACCCAAGCGTCTGGATCGGCATCCAGCAGCGGCACTGCATGCCGCTCCAAAATGCCAGCGATCCTTCGGATGATCATTCTAGCGGCCTCAACGGTTCTGGCTGCGTAGCCGGTTGACCACTCGTTTACTGGCACATTTAGAGCACGAAGGAGTTCATCAAAGGAATAGGCTGGCTCCGCTGAGTTGGTTTTTAGCCTCACTCCAACGCCAACTTCAAATGATCGCTGGTCATCGTAAGATAGCGCCACTTCGACCTTATCAGTCTCGAAGGTGAGCAGGCTGCGGCCTCGCGCGGTCACATGAAAACCGTGTTTAGAAACGAGATCACCCATCTCATTCTCGACCGCATCGCAAAACGGGCTACTCATGGCGTTGGCGGATGATAGGCACCCGTTGAAGGATTATATTGCCACCCTCTCGATTCGAGGAGGTTTCGCTCTGCGTTCAAGAAACGACCTCCAGAAGTCGGCGTGGTTCCTGCGGGTATTTGCAAGCCAGTAGCCGAGTTGCGATACGAATCGAAGATTGGCTCGCCAGCACGCATTTCTTGCCGCAGCCGCCCAGCGTTCTGCGCCCAGTTTGCCTGTGCTGACCCCTGATCCGGGAGATGCAGCATACGGTCACCCGTTTTCCATCCAGTAGCGGCTTCTCGCGTAGCCAAGCCATCCGGCCCGGCACGGAACAAGTTCAGTCCGCCGCGTTCTGCGGCTCCTATTCTATTTGCGGCAAGGGTGCAGTGGCCAAAGTAGCCACGCTCCGCCGATGCAGCAGCGCTGCCCATCGTAGCCCAAGTCAGACTGACGAAGAGCGCCAGCAGCCATCGTAGCAGCTCGAACTTGGAAGCTTTCGACGTCATACCGGCACTACGAGACCCTCCGCCTCAGCGAGTTTTTTCTGGTTGCTGTCAAACGTGAGGAAATGCTTCAATCCGAGATGCTTTGCCGTAGCCAGATGCAGGATGTCCATGGGGCGGTGGCCTCTCTTCATGGTGTGGGTAGCTGACAGCGTTTCGGCAATGCTATGAACATCCGGCCATTCCACCGTCGCCAACACCAAACCTCCGGCCTTCACATTTGTTATCAGCACTCCAATCATCCGCTCCGCTTCCATTTTTGAGAATCCCTTCGTCTTATCGTTTTGATGGCGAAAGACTTGAAATCTGGAAGACTGCCGGAACTCCCACAAAACCTGTGATGAAACGATGACCTCGCCTTTGAAACGTTCCATGAAGGCATCGGCACGCTCAGTATTGTCCTGCTCCCGGTAAAGGGCGCAGAGGAAGGAGGTGTCGGTAAAACAACGCATCCTAATCCTCACCCTCCAGTTCAGCAGCCCGCATTTCTGATACCTCATCCGCACTAAAGCGTCGCCCTTTCCATATGTCCTGTCGCTGGGCAGCAAAGTCAATTCGAGGCGGACGAGGTGCTGTGGCCTTTACGATGGGCAAAAGGGTCGCGTAGGGCTTGCCTCGCTTGAGAATCTCCACGGATTCCCCATTATCCAGCCAAGAGGAAACGCGGCGAAAGTGATTGCGCAAATCTGCGGTGGTGACGGTGTTCATGATATTTGGATATATCACATAGCTTCCGCAGTGCAAGTGATTTGTTCGGTCCAGCCACGCGGGGTTGAACGCGGCGAATCGGGAGTTGGGTTTTGGGCGTGACTACAGAACCGCAGCCGAACGGGGTGCCGGTGCTTGGTAGATCAACAACCCGGGCAGTTCTGCTTCGCTGGGTAACGATGGAGACAGAAGCAGTTCAAGAACAACACGGGCGAGGTTCTCGAAGATCGCTTCGCATGACCCAACTTCACCAACCACAGCGGCACAAAAAGTAATTCGACACGCTGGCAAGGCAGGGCGTGCCGCAAGCACCGCTTCTGCGCCTCTCTTCACTGCGGCAGCGTATTCTGGCAGCATACCGACCAACGCTGATTCCGAGACGCGAGATGCGATGGTCTCAGCAACAGCACGGGTTGGCTTCTCCTCGATGATCTCGATCAGGCAGCCATTCTCATTTGGGCAGAGCCTCGCTCCAAGGAGTCCGTAGAGGCTTCGAGGGCCAAGCGGGATCAACCATTCGACGGCAGCAGCTCGGTCAGGGATTGTTCCTGATGCCGCGACTGTGAGAAGAGGCGATGACTCGCCGATCATCACCGCGTAGTCAGGCAGTTCGTCAGTCCACACTCTGGCTTCTGCGAACTTGGGAAGTTTAGGGCGATGCATCATTGTCCGTTCCAGAAGTTGAGCCAATTGGCGTTGAAGCTGCCCGGATTCGCTCGGATTACCTCAGGAGCATACACGCTGTAGGGCGAGACCTGATACTTGAGCAAGGCGGCATCGTGGGCCGCTCCGTAGCCCATGCCCCGGCCCATCATCGTGGCCTCAGATGCTTCATGCAGATAGAAGCTCGCATCTGCTCCAGACACCTGCGCCCTTCGGACAGTGCCGAACGCAGGCGGCCCACCATCGCCGCGTTGCCCGCATCATCTCCAAACTGGGCCAAATGGTTTTCAAAAATGGTTTTCAACCAACGAAAGGCCTCGCTCAGACACCCTCACTTCACGTCCCGCGAGCTTGCCAAGACCTTGGCCTGTGACGGTAGACGATGGGTTAAATGCACCCGTTGCTCTCTTTGCGGCAAGGAGGGAGCGCCCAAAATCACTACGCTCCGCCGAAACAGCAGCCCTGCCTGTTGTAGCCCATGTCAGGCTGATTAGGAGTGCCATCAACCATCGTAACCACTCGAGGCTGATGATTCGTCCCATCATAGCGGCACCACGAGCCCCTCTGCCTCGCCGAGTTTCTGTTGCTTGGCGTCAAAGGTGAGAAACTCGACAGCTCCGAGGTGAAGCGCCGTGGCTACATGCAGCACGTCAAAACCTCGGTATCCTTCTGTCCAAGTATATTGGGCCGACAAACGTTCGGCAATGCTTGCGACATCCGCCCAATCAACAGGCACTACCATGACA
This sequence comes from Verrucomicrobiota bacterium, assembly GCA_043769435.1. Taxonomy (GTDB): domain Bacteria; phylum Verrucomicrobiota; class Verrucomicrobiia; order Verrucomicrobiales; family V1-33; genus JAYVJI01. The sequence goes on along the minus strand of JAYVJI010000094.1, from coordinate 2,164 downwards.
ACCCCCGCTGCAATGTTGGCCTGTAGCTTGGCTAGCGCTGTCTGGGCGGACGATCGGTCGAAGCCCTTGGCTGGGTCCTTCGTATGCAGGTAGGATTGCCAACGCAGAGATTGACGGAATTCAAAGAGTAAGGGGGATGCCACATGCAGCGCCTCTGGCATCTGTGCTGCGTGCTGAGCTGCCGCCGCAGAGTTCATTTGGATGCGATACAGAGCACAGAGGAACGAGGTGTCTGGGTAGGCGATCATCCAAGATCACCCTCCCGTTCTGCATCCCGCATGGCTTGAACTTCGGCATCGGAAAACATGCGATCTCCCCAGATTTCCTTGAGCTGCGCCATGAAATCTACTTTTGGCACCGCCCGCAGTGTCGAAGGCGGAGTAGCCATTAGCTGGGCGAAAGCACGTCCACGTTTGATAATTTGCACGGTTTCTCCGTGCTCGATCCAAGCTGAGACACGGCGGAAGTTGTTTCTGAGGTCTGCGACAGTTGCTGTTTTCATGATACGATATTTCTATCACCAATTCACAGGCTGTCAACGAGCGAATCTGGGGGCCTGAGGGCCTCAGTGGCAAGCTCAGCCACGCGCGGCGCGGAGCTTCACGCTCACGCATCGGGAGCTGTCGAGGCTACGACAGCCCTATGTTGCTCACCTCTGGTGATCGCCATCCGGTTGCCAATTGCTGAGGATCAACTCCTGCCTCAAGTGCAGCGAGGTCGTCGTCCTGTCTTTTGAGTTCTGCCTGCATCAGCGGATGCAGCCTGATACGGCTTTCGAGATCGGAGGAGTTTGCGGGCATGTTCTCGAGTTCTTGAACGAACATGTCCACGGTATCACGGCACAAGGTCGCGGTTTCGACGGCCTTATCGGTGTCTTGTGTTTGAATAAGCGCCATCAACGCGGAAGCTGACATTGCCGCATCTAGGGCAGGCGAAACGGTGCGGGACTGAAAATCCTCCGTATCCGGTGCCTGTTGTTCGCAAGCGATCCCAGCGTTGGAGAGGACTTGCTCGGGAACAGCTTCGCCGCTTAGCCACTCCCAGCCGAGGCTAATCGCTCTGCTAAGGACATCAGCATCACCCCATTGGTGCTCACGCTGAAACGCCCTGTAATTAGGCAATAACCGCTCAACACAGGATAGGACGAACGCCACTTGCCCTGTGATTTCAAGGCGAGCAAGGCGTGCTGCAATTTGCTTCTCGTTGAAGGTGTAGTCTGACATGGTTATCAATCAGGGCCGTTGCTTGAGCGGGCTGAGGGGCTTCACGCCGCTCTGCTGGAGCGTATCGGCACAGCTTGGACAAATTGGGCGGCTTGCGGCTGATCCTGTTGGCGTGAGCCCCATTGCTTTGGCGGCATTTACTCCGGTGACTTCGGCATGACCAGGTCCGACGCCCTCGACCTCACCAGGCTTCAGCGCGGCTCGTTGTGCCGGTCGTAACCGGAGTTCACTGGAACTGACCACCCGGAACCCCTCAGTAGTCTCCGTGACGGCTGTCGTAGTCCGAGACGCTGTACCCGGTTTCAGGATTCCGTGTATTTGCATCGCGCGTTCGGTCGCCGATGCTGTATTTACCACCAAGGCCCCCGTCCGTGCCACGTTCGCAGCGACCGGGGCCAGTTCCGCCGTGGCCAGCATGGTGGAAGCCACCACAGAACGGGCCGTGTTCGTCGCCATCAGTGCCTGGCCTCCGACGGCAGCCACTTTCCCGACCCCGAGACTGGCGGCGGAGCCGCCGACGATCTTGCCCATTTGGCGCGGGTCAGAGGCTATCTGGTCCATACCATTTCCCCATGCCTGAAAGACTTCTCCGGTGGTGATGTAACCGTCCTGCACGGCTCCTACTACTTCCTTCACGCCTCCGTAGGCGGCTACCGCAGTGTTTCCGACGGCCACGGCAGTGTCTATGGGATGCGCGATGGCCGTCCCAATTCCGACCACCGCTTCCCCCGCACCTTCAACTGCCCCCGCCCCGAAGTTATAGGTAGGATCAACAGCATTCTCCCGGAACCAACCTCCCTCATACCAGTGATACGATTCCAGTCCCTCCGGATCAAACGCGCTCCATGGGTTCTGGCGGACGTAGGTGTAGACATTGGGGCCGTCTACGAAGCCGGCGGGGTCGCGGCTGATGAAGGTGCCGGTGAGGAGGTCGCGGTAGC
>JAYVJI010000093.1:0-1659 GCA_043769435.1 Verrucomicrobiota bacterium | reverse complement strand
GGAGGCAGAGGGCACGGATGGGAATAAACTGCAGCACCGCGGCGGCGGCGTCATCCGTGTGCGTCCGGACGGCTCCGGACTGGAGATCTACAGCACCGGCACACGGAACATCCTCGACGTGGCCATGAGTCCGGCGCTCAATGCTTTTTGCCGCGACAATACCAATGACGGCGGCGGATGGGACATGCGGTTCCACCACTTCACCGGACTCGAGGACCACGGCTACCCGCGACTCTATGTCAATTTTCCGGATGAACACATCAAGCCGCTGGCGGAATACGGCGGGGGATCCGGCTGCGGGGGATGCTACCTGAATGAGCCGGGTTTTCCCGGGCGTTACGCAGACGTCCCCCTGACCTGCGATTGGGGCCGGAACTTCACCTTCAGTCACCACGTCACTCCTAACGGATCTACTTTCAAGGACGACTGCCGCGAGTTCATCGGCACGACGCGCACCACCGATGTGGATGTCGATGCCATGAGCCGTATCTATGCGGCCAGCTGGCGCGGCGCCACCTTTAACTATGATGGTGAAAACGTGGGCTACATCATCGGGGTCTCCCCCAAAGGCTATAAGCCTGAGGCGCTCCCCGACTTTGATATGATGGATGAGGTGACGCTGGTGCAGAGCCTCAGGAGCCCCAGCGCCCGCCGCCGCATGGAGGCCCAGCGGACGCTGCTCAGAAAGGGTATCAGCGATCCCGCCGCCAAAGCGCTGAGCACGCTGGCCGCAGACGGCAACCAGCCGCTCTACGGGCGCATCGCAGCAGTTTTTGCCATCAGGCTGGGCACCAAACCTGAGGTCGCCGGCCCCCTGCTCAATGCCCTCGCAAACAATGATGCCGCCATCCGCCCCTTCGCCATCCGCGCTGCCACCGACATCGCAGGACAGATGCAAAGTGTGAACACCGCTGCCATCATTGCCGGGGCTGCCAGCAACGACCCGCGCCTCAAGCTGGAGTGCGCTGTCGCCGCTGCGCGGCTAGGTAATGCGGTGATCATCCCCGCCATCTTGCCGCTGCTCGGGGACAGCGATCCCGTCATCGCTCACACCGCTCATCAGTCTCTGACCAGACTCAATGCAGCAGATGGATGCTTCGCTGTCGTGGATAAGGCCGACGCTTCCTATGCCCAGCGGGCCGGAGCCTTGCGCGTTCTCATGCGCCTCCATGCCCCTGCTGTCGTCGATGGCCTCATCTCTAGGCTGGAAAAGGAAACGGACTCCGCGCGTCGCCGGGGCCTTGTTAGCGCCCTCGCCCGCCTGCACTACCGCGAGGGGACATGGAAGGGCGATTCCTGGGGCACCCGGCCCGACACGCGCGGTCCCTATTATCAGCCGGAAAAATGGGAGCGGTCTGACAAAATCCTCAGCGCGCTCCAGGCAGCCATGGCTAGGGCTCAGGGCGACGATGCCGGATGGATGGCTGGCGAACTCAACCGCAACCGGATCGAGGATGAAACCGCGACCAGACAACTCATCACGCTGGCCGCCACCGATCCGAAGATCCTCACTGCCCTGATCGGTCAACTGGCGAAGAAGGACAGTGTGATGCAGGAAGCGATACCGCTGATTATTAGGGCGGCCATTGCAGGCGAAACGGCCACCGGTGATCGTGCAGACTCTATTGCCATCCTAACTAAAACAGATAGCGCCGAGGC
>JAYVJI010000092.1:0-1948 GCA_043769435.1 Verrucomicrobiota bacterium | reverse complement strand
CGCGGACGGCACTGGCATCTGATTCAGTGCTCCTTGCCACAACGAAAATGCTGACATCGCCGTCGAGCGCTGTGCCGATAGGATCTCCCACCGCAGGCTCCTTGATTTTGTTGATGATCACCTCGTCCCGCAGGACTAGATTTTGCCCCCCTTCAAAATGGAGAACCGGGAACAGATTAGCATTTCCGGGCATCATGTTGGCGCGGGCCAGAATGGGATACCGGTCAGAGCGCTTCCCACTGGCGCTCCCTCCTTTGGTATAGTCGAAAGCAACAAGACCGCCGCGGGGGGATTGATCCATCCATGTCCCCACGGACTTACTGTTATCTCCTTCGGACATGGTGCCCCTCGCAGCATCGAACCACGCAAATAAGCGGTCCTGAGATGGTGCTAGGCCGTCCTGCATCGCCGTCGTGCCGGGTCGGGCCAGCTCCACCGCAACAGCCACAGTGCCGAGCGCGTCAGAAAGCGGTTTTTTGGCCGCAGGCGCTCCACCTCTCACCGCATAGCCCACCCCTCCCAGAATCAAAACTGCAGCGGCAGCCCCAAGTCCCGCAGACGAGGCATACCACGCCCGCTTCTTCGTACGTCGAACCGGTAACTGCATCGGCGTCGCCTGGGCCGGCCCCGCGGAATTACTGGTCGCAATCCTTGGCTGGGATTGGGTCGAGGGCACCACGTCCACGGTCCCCGGTATTCCAGTCGGGCTCTCCCCGACCATGATCTGATGGAGTGCATTGTTCGCCGTCTCAGCATTCGCCGGACGTTGGTCCGGCTCCCGGCTCATCAGCCAGTCCACCCATCGGGCGAGATCTGCGGGAACATTTGGCCGGTAGTCCCGCATGGCGACCGGTCTGCCATACAAATGGGAACTGATGACGTCCTGAACGGTGCTGCCGGTAAAAGGGCGATGCATCGTCAGCGCATAGTAAAACACGCAGCCCAGCGAGTAAATATCGCTGCGTTGATCCAGTTCCTGACGGTGAAACTGCTCTGGGGCCATATAGTAAATAGAGCCCATCACCGTCCCGTCTGAACGCACTGTTTGCTTCGACGGTTTCTCGAAAAACTTGGCCAGTCCGAAGTCCACAAACTTGCTCACAAACTTCCCGTTGGCCAGCCATGTCACCTGAATATTCGATGGCTTGATGTCGCGGTGCAACAGGTTGAGCCTGTGCGCGTTACTCAGCGCATCCAGCGTTTGCTCCGCCACCATATAAAAATCTTCAAGAGTCAGCGCCGCCTTCGAAACCGCATTCTCCAGATCCTGTCCATTCAGGTATTCCATGATGACCTGAGGACCAGCCTCGGTCGTCTCCACATCAAACACGGAAACGATGTTCGGATGATGCATCGACGACAGAGTGGCCGCCTCCTTTAAAAGATCGCCTGTCCGATCCTGCGCCGAGGCCGCTGCAGCCTGCTCCGGCGATATGAAGCGCTTGATAGCCACATGGCGCTGGAGGCGCGTGTCCCATGCTTTAAGGACAATGCCAACACCGCCTTGGTTAATTTCTTCAAGAATTTGGTAACGATCAGTCATGGAAATTATGGGATTTATGAATTTAATCCCATATTCTGATACGTCAAGTTTTCTTGATAATAATTATGGTAATTTTATTAATTAGGATTTGAACTGATCACCGGCCCTTTTGGCGCATCAGGACGCCCGGCAGAAATACCGGCCGCCGATTTGCCGATGGCTCCTTCCACCACATCGGGGATGACAGCTTTCACCGCAGTGGCTTGCTGATTTTGCAGGGCCACTGGCGTGGGCTTGTGTAGGCTAAGCCCGCCTACCGTCGCTAGGATGACGACTGCTGCCGCAGCGGCCCAAGGCGGAAACCCCTGTGTTTTTCTGACGCTTCTGGGTCGCAGCACTATAGGAGTGACCGCAACGGCAGGCACCACAGAAGCTGGCACCGGGTCGGGCTGCATTTCATGAATC
>JAYVJI010000091.1:0-1999 GCA_043769435.1 Verrucomicrobiota bacterium | reverse complement strand
CATGGCATCAAACATTTTGCGAAAATCCGTGAACTGTTTCGCCTGCGGGAATTTACTGAAACTCTCTGCTGCCCGCCTCCCGTCCACATCACAGAGCGCCACGATGTCCTCCGTGGCCATGTTCCCCAGATCGGCGCCGCCCTGACCGCCACACCCGATGACTGCCAGCCGCAGCTTGCTGTTAGGAGTGACTTGTGCCCGCAACACGTGAGCGGGGACGACTTGAAATCCAAGGGTAGCGGTGGAGGAAGCGATAAAGGAGCGACGTTTCATAGAGGCGCGACGCTATGCTCACCGCGGCACAAATCAAGAGATCTCCACCCGCATTCGCGCTCAGCGGTTCAGCCGCGTATCCAGCCAGACTGCGAAGACCAAGACCAACCCACGGACCATGAATTTAAGCTCCGGCCCGACTGCCAGCAGGCTCATGCCATTCAAAAGACTGGCCATGATAAGCGCTCCGGTAAGCGCCCCTAACACTGTCCCCCGCCCGCCCTTCAGGCTGGTGCCGCCGATCACACACGCGGCGATGGCATCCAGCTCCATGAGGTCGCCCACCGTCGTGGTGGACGCCCCGGTGTAGGCCGTGGCCATGAATCCGGTGACCGCCGTGATGCCTCCCAGAATAGTAAACGCGGTGATCACCACCCGGGAGACCGGCACCCCGGACATGGCTGCCGCTTCTTCGTTGCCGCCTATCGCGTAAAGCCACCTCCCCCACGGCGTATGGCTCGTGAGCATGTGCAGGGAGATACTGACGACGCACAGGATGAGAAAGCACAGCGGCACCCCCCGGGATTGATTGCACACCAGCACTAGCAAAAACATGGCCTGGCCTGCAACGAAGAGCTTAAGGAAGGACGACTCCGCCGACTCCACAGGGAGCTTCATTTCCTGAAGCCGGCGTCGGCTGCTAATGCTGCGCACTGCCACCACCAGCGCGAGAGCTCCGGCCAGCACATAGCCCCAGACCGGAGGCAGACACCATGTTGTTAGCAGCGATAGCAAGTTATCCTGTCCCCGCAACGTCACCGGGATGGTCCGGCTGCTGATGATGTAGAGGAAAATCCCCTTGAGCAACAACATGCCCGCCAGCGTCGCGATGAAAGACTGGATCCGGTTCCGCACGATGAAGCGGCCAGAAACATGATAAATCGCGATACCCGCAGCCAGCGCGATGAACATGGCCAGCGGAGCGGGGACGCCCTGCTGATTGACCATGACCGCGGCCATTCCTCCCAGCAAGCCGGCCCCGGACCCCACGGACAAATCCGTGTGCCCAGGCAACAGCACCAGCAACATGCCCACGGCAAGCGTCGCCGTGATAGATACCTCTATCAGGAGGTTCGATAAGTTGATGGCGCTCAGAAAAACGAACCCCGGCGCGGCCAGCGCGAAGAAAACCCATATGAGACACAGCATCGCCGGCAACGTCAGCTGCCGGATCAACGCAGGGGAATGGGAAACCGAAACGGCTCCGGATGCGACGGAATTCATAGTTGAAGCATATGGCACATGGCACAAAAAGATGGCCCGCTAAGACGTTATTCGTCTCCGCTGCAAGCATGCTTCCACCACCGCTTATCCGGATTACCGGAGTCAGCTCATGCGCCGGCGCTCACCGGCACGCACCAGCAAGTGCGCCAGCACCGGGTCCACATTGACCACTTCCATCGCCAGGCGGCGGAGTTCGTCATCGGGCGGATCCTGCGTCCGGGTTGCTGCCGGAATATTGCGAATAGCTGAGGAGCGGGGGGGCACCGTGATCGTCACGGTCGGCCGGGAGTGTTGAGTGTTTGAGTTCATGGTTGAGTTGAGGTGAGGTAAAAAGTGCGCGCTAGGCCGACGGCTGGACCGGTGAAACAACGGAGCGCTGAAGCCCGGGCAGCCCCAGCCTCGTGCTCATTTCCCGGAGCTTCTCCTTCAGCAGCTCAGAGGCCGTATCCGCTGCGTTCATTCCGTAAAACCCGCTCTCAGACAGCTGCAGCAGAAAGTCACG
>JAYVJI010000090.1:0-2996 GCA_043769435.1 Verrucomicrobiota bacterium | reverse complement strand
CACAACCATGCCCAGATGCTGATTGTTGAGCACTATCACCTTGATCGGGATCTCCTCAGCAATGGCCGTCGCCAGCTCCTGCACATTCATGATGAAGGATCCATCCCCGTCGATGTCCACCACTTCCTTGTCCGGGAAGGCGCACTTGGCACCTAGAGCAGCGGCGAGGCCATAGCCCATGGAGCCGAGGCCCAGACTGCTGATCAGCCGACGCGGCTTATCAAAGTGGTACCATTGTGCCGCCCACATCTGGTGCTGGCCTACTCCGGTAGTCATGATGATGTCCCCTTTGCTCACTTCATACAGCTTCTCTATAACGTACTGCGGCGCGATCAGCCCGGGTTCCTCCTCATACTCCATCGGGCTATCTATCTTCCATTTCGCGATCTGAGCGTGCCACTCAGGGTAACGGGTGAAGCCCTTTTTCGTGCGTTTCAGTCCGGCCTTATCAAGCAACTTATTCATGACCACGAGGGCATCTTTGATGTCCGCCTGGATGGGCAGCTTCACCAACTTGTTTTTATTGATCTCAGCATTGTCGATATCAATATGGATGATGGTCCCATGCTCGCAGAACTTCTCGACCTTGCCAGTCACCCGGTCATCAAAGCGAACGCCGAGAGCGAGGAGGAGATCAGCCTCGTTAGCGGCATTATTTGCGGTGACACTGCCGTGCATGCCCAGCCATTTCATGGACAACGCATGGGTTTCCGGAAATCCTCCGACGCCCATCAGCGTGCTCGTCATGGGGATTTGGGCGCGCTCCGCGAACTCCAGCAGTTCCGCACTGGCTTCGCCGCTGATGATGCCGCCCCCGCAATAAATCACCGGCCGCTTTGCCGCCAAGATCATGGCGACGGCTTCCTCCAACTCTGCTTCTTTTAGACTGGGCTTTGGCGAGTAGCCGCGCAGCTCGATCTTATCCGGGTAAACAGGCAGGATTCTGGTCTCCTGCACGTCCTTCGGCATATCAATGATCACGGGGCCTGGCCGACCGCTCTGAGCTATGAAAAAAGCCTCCTTCACGATCCGGGGAATATCGCTAGGATTGGTCACCATGTAACTGTGCTTCACTATCGGCAAGGTCACGCCGAAGAAATCCGTCTCCTGGAATGCCCCCCGTCCGATCATGAATGTCGGCACCTGGCCCGTGATCACGATCAGCGGAGTGCTGTCGAGGTAGGCATCTGCTATGGCGGTGACCATATTAGTAGCTCCTGGTCCGCTGGTTCCCATGCAAACTCCAGCTTTGCCCGTTGCCCTAGCGTAGCCTTCCGCGGCGAATGACCCACCCTGCTCATGGCGGGGCAGCACGGTGCGGATCTGGCGGGAACGGGTCAGTGCCTGATGCATCGGCATGGAAGCGCCGCCTGGGTAGGCAAAAATCAGTTCAACACCTTCTTTTTCAAGACATTTCACCAGAATATCAGCGCCCGGCAACAGGCCGTCCGGCTTGGGAGCGGAGGGCTTTGCGGCAGGCTTCCTGGCGGGGACTTTACGGTCAATTTTCTTCGTGCTCATTGGGAAAAATTAGTAATCAAGCGGGGCGGGCGTGGTCCATGGATGGATAAAACAAGAATGGCAAGTGAGGTTATTCACTAAGGGCAAAGCCAATAAAACCACAGGAAATGACCACAACCGTGGCATCGATGGCATCGACGCCCCCCCTAGATTCCTCAATCCCTGAAGAAAAACATGAAAACAGCTTAAGAATTTTGTTGAAGCGACGGGGCTGAAGCCGTAATAAGGTACCATGCCACCGCGCATAATTGTCATAATTCCTACCCTCTGGACGCTCTGTATAAATGCAGCCGTGGCCCACGGAGATGTGCATGGCGCTATCCTGACTCTGACTGAGGCGCTGAAGGCCAGCCCTTCCGCTCCGGTGCCGTTGCTCCTCGAGCGGGCGGGGCTGTATTTTACCGATGAGGACTACGAGCGCGCGCTCACGGACTTGGAAGCAGCCAGAGCTGCTGAGCCGGAAAATAAAGCGCCGCTTTTGATGAAGGGCCGCATTTACCGGCTGACCCACCGCCCGCAACTGGCCTTGGCAGCACTGAAGGAATTCCGTCAAAAATATCCCGCCAACGCAGAAGCCATCCGTGAGGAGGCCCTGAACCTGAGGGACGAGGGGAACATCCCCGCAGCCATAGTCGGGCTGGATGCCGCCATCGCCGCAGCGGCGCATCTTTCGCCGGACCTGCTTTTCGAGCGGCTGGAGATAACCCGCAAAAATGGAGCTGGAGGTCCAGCCAGCGCGTTGGAGTGGCTCGGCACTGTCCTGAAATCCCACCCGCTGCCCATCCTAGAGGAAGAGGCCCTGAAGCTGGAAATCCAGTTAAACCTTATTCCTGCGGCCACCGCCCGGATCGACAAAATGGCCGCCCGGCATCCACGCCCTGCCCGCCTCCTCATACAGAAAGCAGAGCTTCTGGCCTCGCAAAATCAGCATTCTGCAGCAATAGAGGCTGCGGGTGCCGCCGCTGCCGCCATCACCCGGCTGCCGGAACACTTGCGACAGGTGGCTGACACCACTGGGCTCACTAACAGAATCAACACCATTTTGAAAACAACTCCATGATCCGGAACATTTGGCTCTTTCTCCTCGCCTCAGCCCTCGTCTGCCAGGCCGGCTTGCTACGGGGCCCCTATCTCCAGATGGGAACGGCCACCGCGATCACCGTTTGCTGGCGCACATCAGAAACCGGCACAGGAAATGTCCATTTTGGGACGACGCCGGCACTTCTTAACCAATTGGCGAGCGGCACCGCTGGAGCCACCAACCACGAAGTGCGCCTCAGCGGCCTGAGCCCCGGCACACGCTACTACTATTCGATCGAATTGGATGGCGGGGAGACACTCGCAGGTGGCAATGAGTTCACTTTCAAAACAGCGCCTGCGGGGACTCAACCTGTTAGGTTCTGGGTGATGGGCGATTGCGGCACCGGCAACCCAGGCGCGCTGCGGGTCCGGAATGCATACCGGACCTTGTCCCA
>JAYVJI010000089.1:0-1945 GCA_043769435.1 Verrucomicrobiota bacterium | reverse complement strand
ATCACGGTGCATCCCGCGCAGGGTCAGCCGGAGACCATCATTTGCAAAAATGGGGTGGAGTTCTCCGACTACATCCACCGCATTGATGTCCCGGGCTCGCTGTTTGCCAGAGGCCTCGTGAAGGATCACCAGATGCGCTGGTTCACCAAGCAACTGAAGCTGGGGCCGGTCAGCATCGACCACATCACACTCGAGAGCATGGGCGGAAACGCCGCTCCTACCATCGTGGCCATCACGGCAGAGTTGGCTGATCCTAATAGCCCGATGCCGGGCGGAGGCGTGGCTGCGGAACCCGCTCCCGCGCCTGCTCCGGAGCAAATAGGGGCCGCACTGGAATGGAAAGGCACGGGGCCGAAGGTCCTGCTCGTGGGTGGTGGCAGCAGCCATGACTTTGAAAAATACTTTCACCAGGCTGACGTCGCCCTGCTTTCTCCCATCTGCACGGTCGCCTACACAAAGGATGCCGCAGCCACCGTGGCCGGGCTGGCGGAAGCAAAGGTCGCCGTGCTCTCCGTGAATGATCCCGCCTGGGCTACACTTGAAGTGCGCAGAGCCCTGTTTGATTTCGTGAATGCCGGAGATCGCGGCCTCGTCCTGCTGCACGCAGGGTTGTGGTATAACTTCGCAAGCTGGCCGGAGTATAACAAAGTTCTCGCCGGCGGCGGCTCCCGCGGTCATGACCGGCTGGGTGAGTTTCCCGTGACTGTCAAAAAGCCAGAGCACCCGGTTTTCAAAGGTGTGGCCCCTAACTTCACGAGCTTTGATGAACTCTATTGGTGGGAGCCAGCGTTCGGCGGATCGGAGATTGAAGTCCTCGCCACCGCTCCCAGTCCGGCAAAGGGCAAGGAATTTCCCATGGTCTTTACCGTCGCTTTGCCCAAGTGCCGGACCATCGCTATCACCCTGGGCCATGATGCCCGGATGCATCTCGATAACGCCAACTTCCGCCAGCTGTTGAGCAACTCAGTTTCCTGGGCAGCAGGAAGGTAACCCCGCGCCAACCAGCGAGCCGCAGCGCATGGCCTTTCCTCTGACTGAGTGGACGGAAATTTCCCGCGCGACTTTGCATGGGGAAGCCGGCGGCCACGCGGCTTTGGCCTCACTCTACGAGCGCTATCGCGAGCCAGTGCTCAGTTTTATACGAGCCTCGGGCATCGCTCCTGATGCCGTGGAGGATGAGGCGCAGAGCTTCTTTCTCCACCTCATGGAAAGCCGGGCGCTGCACCGGGCGGAGCGGACGCGGGGAAAGTTCCGGACGTTTCTACTCACGGTGCTGCGGCATTTTTTGGTGGACCGCGTCCGCCATGACATGGCTGCCAAACGTGGCGGCGGGCACGCGCCAACATGGCTGGATGCAGCGGCCCTCGATCTGCCGGACCCTGCGGCGAATGATGCGATGAGGGCACCGGAGTTTGATCGCGAATGGGCCATCTCCGTGATGCAGCACGCGCTTGATCAGGTGGCCGCAGAGATCACGTCCGTGCATGGGGCAGAGACATGGGAGGTGCTGAAGTATTTTTTCACTACCACAGCCGCCCGACCAGCCGGCCGCACCGCCGCTGCTGCGCTGGACATTGACGAGGGGGCTCTCAAAAAACGCGTCCACCACTGGCGTCGCCGCCTCGGTGAATGTGTGCGCGCCGAAATCCGCCGCACCGTCAGCGCCCCGCATGAGGTCGAGGAAGAAGTGAACTATCTCCGGCACCTCCTTACCGGGGGTTGAAGAATAATTTCGGATTTTCGGGAACTTCTTCCGACGAATTTCGGATGGAACTGAGTATGAAATACTTTACTCCACTTCTCCTCATGGGCACTCTCAGCCTCGCGTCCGCGCAGGCAGACCGCATGACTTACCAAGGCCGGCTCGAAAAAGACGGTGTGCCGCTCACAGGTAGTTACTTCCTCCAACTCCACATCTATGACGCGGCCACCGGCGGCACGGCGG
>JAYVJI010000088.1:0-2140 GCA_043769435.1 Verrucomicrobiota bacterium | reverse complement strand
CCGGTTTTGCTGGGCACCCGGAGGCAGGGAACCCAGAACCACAGGTGTGCCCGGCGTGACATCTGTGGAGGGAGTGAGGTAGTTGCCGCGGTCGAGGATCTTTGTTTGCCGTGGCTGCTTATCGGACATGACCATGATGCGGGGCAGGGAATTGCGCAGGTTCTCCAGGGACTTAGCGGTCGTCGTCTGTTTCTCCCGCGCCGCGGCCAGCGCCTTTGGCGGCATATTCTTCAGCACGTATGCTTTGATCTTCGCGGCAGCTTCGGGGGACTGGTCCGCTGGCTGCCTGAGCAGGGCACTGATGTCGTCGGGCAGGGAGTGCCGCGCAGCGGGCTCACTGCCGGAGGTGAGTTGGATGCGGAAGCGGCCGAGCTGGTGTTGCTTGTGCGGCGATTGGAATTCCATAGTGACCACTAGGGGATTTCCGGCTGGGACTGGTTCCGCCGTTTGCAGGGTCAGGAAATAGGGATGGGCGGTTTCCGGATAGAAGGCCCACGCGGTGTTAGGGTCATCATCGATGACGCCTTCCGGAGAAAATCCGCCCTGGGTGTAGGTGGCGCTGGCGGCATGGAACCGGATCTCCTTTCCGCCGGCGGTAAGCCGTAGTTTTGTCAGGACGGCGTTCCCGCTATCGGATCTTCCTGCGCCCTTGGACGGAAGCCGGAGGTCGGGAATGGTCTCGATGCGCAGGCCGGTGACCACGCCCGCCAGTGCGGGTAGGTTGACCACATAGTTAGCTTTATCCGGGCGCTCGCCTTCTGCGAATATGGAGTGATCCTCTAGGACAGAGAGCCTGACCCCGTCACTGGCGCTGGCCTGCTGCGGAGCGGCGGTCGCCCAGACCAACGGATCCTTGAGGGACTTTATTGTTGTCTCAATGGCGGCCACAGTCTCTGCGGAACCGGTGGCTTGACTCTCCTCAGCCTTCGCTTGGTTGTGGGCTGCCTCCAGGTTCTTGAGCCTTTGCTTGTCGGCCTCCGGTGCCACAGGTATGGAGGGATCGGCTACGCGGTACTGCCCGCTGCCGGAAGGCACGCCGCTCTCAGGCACATTGTTGAAGAAGGCCATGATGGAATAATATTCGCGCTGGGTGAGTGGATCGTATTTGTGGTCGTGACACTGGGCACAGGCCATGGTCAGGCCCATCCATGTGGTAGCGGTGGTATCCACGCGGTCAAAGAGCACGTTGTTGCGCTGTTCCTCGGGGATGGCTCCGCCTTCCCCGTTGAGCATGTGGTTGCGGTTGAAGGCGGTGGCGATGAGCTGGTTTTCAGTCGGCTCCGGGAGTAGATCGCCTGCGAGTTGCTCGATGGAAAACTGATCATAGGGCATGTCAGCATTGAGCGCGTTGACCACCCAGTCGCGCCAGATGTATTGATGGGTATCCCCATCCTGCTGAAAGCCATTGCTGTCAGCGTAGCGGGCTGCATCCAGCCATGGGATGGCCATGCGCTCGCCGTAGTGCGGGGAGGCCATGAGCTTGTCCACCAGCTTTTCATAGGCGTCCGGCGCGGGGTCATTGGCAAAGGCATCAGCCTCCTCCGGTAGAGGGGGCAGCCCGGTGAGGTCCATGCTGAGTCTGCGGATGAGCAGATGACGCTCTGCTTCCGGCGACGGTACCAGATCAGCCGCCTGAAGTTTCGCGAGGATAAATTTGTCGATTTCGTTGCGGGCCCATGCGGCGTTTTTCACGGACGGCACCGGTGGCCGGGCGGGAGGGGAAAAGGCCCAGTGTTTTTCATAGACCGCGCCTTCATTGATCCAGCGCTGCAGGGTTTCTTTTTGAGCGGTGGAGAGCCGACGGTGTGACTTTGGCGGAGGCATCTGCTCGTCATTATCTGAGGATAGCACCCGCTTGATCAACTCACTGGCAGCGCTGTCTCCGGGGATGAAGGCCTGCTTTTCGATCGCTGCCTCGCGGACATCCAGGCGGAGTGAAGCTTCGCGCTTATTGCCATCCTGACCGTGGCAGTAGAAGCAGTTTTCACTCAGGATAGGGCGGATGTCTTTGTTAAAAGTCAGCGGCTCTCCGGCCCACAGGGACGGTGATATCAAAACGGCTGGCAACACAAGCAATCGGGTGGTCATCATGACTGGTATCATCATACATTAGCCACAGGCAAGAACTTTCGGTAAATCC
>JAYVJI010000087.1:0-3901 GCA_043769435.1 Verrucomicrobiota bacterium | reverse complement strand
TTTTCCAGCCGGTTTTTTCCCAGTTTTTCTTATCCAACGCCCGAACGTCATGCTGTTCCTAGCCGATACCACCACCATCACAGACTCGCTAATGCCGTGGCTGGTCATCTCCGTCGGCGTTATTGCCGCTGCTCTGTTTTTCTTTTATTTCATGGCCGGGTCCGACCGGCCCAAGCGCATCTTGGGCACTCTGCTGGCCGTGGTGCTCACTGGATTCAGTATCTTTCTGATCAATCTCGGGCTGAAGCAGGGGATTGATCTTAAGGGCGGGGCCAGCTTTCTGGTGCAGGTAAAGCCCGGCGAGGGCAAGGCAGTGGACCCCAGTTCCATCAAGCTCACTCAGTCCATTCTCGAAAAACGCCTGAATCCTCAGGGAACCAGAGACGTGACCGTGACCCCGCAGGGCACTGACCGGCTCTATCTGGAAGTACCAGGCATCAGCGACGAGGAAATCAAGATCACGGAAAAAGAAATCGCCAAGGTTGCCAAGCTGGAATTGCGGCTCCTCCATCCTGATGGATTTGTGTTAGTAGAGGAATCCGACACCGAAATCCGCCCAGGATATTCAAAAATGGAATACGTGGAGAAATCCGGGGACGAAAAAGAGAAAGAAGAAAAGGCAAAGGGGCCGAAGAAGTTTCTGTGGGTGAAAAATAAATCTGAGCTGCCAGGCAAAAGCGTAGCGAACGCCGTAGCCCACCCATCCGCACAGGGCAGTGACTACGAGATTTCCGTCCGGCTGCACGATGAATATGATGACGTCATGCGTGCGCTGACCGCCGCCAATATAGAGAAACCCATGGCGATTGCGCTGGATAACCAAATCATCTCCGCCCCGAGGATAAATGGTATTTTTGGTAAGGACTTCCAAATTACCGGCAGCTTCACCGACGCCGAGTCAGCACGTCTAGCCAATGTGTTGATGAACCCCCTCGAAAACCCGCTCGTGGTCCTTCAGGGCAGCACCATTTCTCCAACCTATGGTGAGGCTACCGTCAAGCAGGGCCTGTATTCCGCACTGGCCGGCCTCGCGCTCACGTTGCTCTTCATGATGGTCTACTACCGCCTCAGCGGTATCATCGCCGTCGTCGGCCTGGTTGTGAATCTCCTGCTCCTGCTGGGAGCCATGAAAGTCTTCGACTTTACCCTGACCATGCCAGGCATCGCCGGTATGATCCTGACCCTGGGCATGGCCGTGGATGCCAACGTGCTGATCTATGAACGGATGCGCGAGGAATTCGCCGCCGGACGCAACTTCACCACCGCGATCAATGCGTCCTACTCCAAGGCATTCAGCGCTATCTTTGACTCCAATATCACCACGCTCATCACCTCGGTCATCATGATGCTGCTGGCCTCCGGAGCCATCTACGGATTCGGCCTCTCGCTCACGATCGGTCTCATCGCCTCGATGTTTTCCGCGCTGGTCATCACCCGGGTGTGCTTTCTTTGGCTCAGCGGCTGGGGGCTGAAGAAACTCTCTTTCCTGAGCCTGATCGAAAATAAGCTGTATAACTTCATGGGAAAAAGAAAGCGCTGGCTGACTATCTCCGCCATCGCTTGCACTGCCTGTATTGCCATCGTTGCTTTCAAAGGAAAGAATGCCCTCGGATACGAACTCCGCGGCGGTGACATCATCACCCTAGCCGCCAGCGATATCAAGCTGGACGAAGTCGAGAAAAGCGTCGCCAACTGGTCCATTACCTTAGACGGAGCACACTATGAAGCGAGCAACGTCAACGTCGGCACAGTCAAGCCACTGACAGGCGGAGAGAACATCATCCTGCGCTCCCCTCCTGGCACTGCCAAATCCCTCAAGGAGCAGCTCACTAAAGACCTAGCGACGGGTCCCGCAGCTGCGAGCCGGGCTCAAACCATCAGCAACGCCTCCACCGACACCATGGGTTCCGCCGTCGGTGACAGCATGATGAAGAAGTCGATCCTCGCCATCGTCCTTGGACTCATCGGGATTTTCATCTACCTTACCTTTCGCTTTGAAATGCCCTTCGCCATCGGGGGTATTGTTGCTATTTTCCACGACGTCATCATCGCTGTCGGAGTCTGCGCTCTTTTTGGCAAGGAAATCGGACTCATCCTGGTGGGCGCATTCCTGACTATCGCCGGATACTCGATCAATGACACCATCGTCATCTTTGACCGTGTGCGAGAATGCCTGCGCACCATGAATGATGACCTCGAGGATGTGCTCAATCACGCGATCAGTGCCACGCTCAGCCGGACCATCATCACTTCAGGCGTGACCGCCCTCGCCGTACTTGCCATGTTTATTTTTGGTGGAAAAGCGCTCGGTGATTTCAGTTTTGCCATGCTCATCGGAATGCTCAGCGGCACTTATTCCACTATCTTCATCGCCAGTCCGGTGGTCCTGTGGTGGGCTCGCCGCCGCCAGATGAACCTACGGAATACCATCCTCGATGCTGATGCCGCTAGGGCCGCAGCGCTCGATGGCAGCGGCATAGAGCGGGAAGCCCCTTCTACACAGAATGTGGACTACCCCACCACTCCCTGATTCCCGCCTCCCTAACGCTAGGCGCGGTGCCATGCGCTTCCAGCACATCGCCCGGTTGAGCCTTGCCTCGTCCGCGCTGTTCCCCGTGCTACAGTCCTGTGGTCCTATGACCAAGCCCTCAGCGGCTCCATCCGGCAGCGCCCCAGCCATGGCCGGTGTCGGGGCTCGGCTGACCCTGACAAAGCTACAAGCCCGCCGGGCCGGAAGCCTGCTCCACCTCACCCTCGTGCTGGAAGCGGAAAATCCCGGAACCAGCCCTGTCCATCCCGGCGCGCTCTCCCTGCGCCTGCTCTGCGGCACTGCTGAGGTGCCTCGCTTTCACGCCCCGGGGCTGGATCCGCAGCTGCTTGCGCCCGGGAATTCATCCCTCACACTTCACTTTGCGCTCAGCCCTGATCACTTGAAAAAGGAGCTAGATCTGGAATACCATGGCGGCCACCTCATGGTTCGCGATGCATCACCTTTTGCCATGGAATCCTTACCGGAAGACCGCACCGCGCCCCTGAACTTCCCTCACTGGGAGGTCAATAAAAGCCACTGAAACAACCGCTGGCACGCCCGCGATCTCCGATCTCCGTTGCAGCGGGCATGGAGGTGGGTGAAAGGGCGCGATGAGCTTCACTCCCGATAACAAACCGCGCTGCCCATGGTGTCTCAGCAGCGAGCTGTACGTGCGCTACCATGATGAGGAATGGGGCGTGCCAGAGCGGGATGACCGGGCGCTTTTTGCCAAGCTGATCCTAGATGGCGCCCAGGCCGGACTGAGCTGGATCACTATCTTGAAGAAGCGGGAAAACTACTATCGTGCATTTGATGATTTTGATCCGGTAAAAATGGCCCGCTACTCCGAGGCCAAAATGGCCGCCCTGATGCAGGATGCCGGCATCGTCCGTAACCGGCTGAAGATTCAGGCCGCAGTCCTCAACGCGCAGGCTTACCTGAAAATCCAGGAAGAGGAAGGCGGGTTCTCGGCATTCCTATGGAGCTTCACCGGGGGAAAACCCATCATAAACCACCTTCAGTCCATGACCAATGCCCCGACTACATCCCTGGAATCCGATGCTATGAGCAAGGCCTTGAAAAAACGCGGATTCAAATTTGTCGGCAGTACCATCTGCTACGCCTTCATGCAGGCCGTGGGCATGGTCAATGACCACATGGAAAGCTGCTGGCGATACGCGCCGCTCGCCTGATTGCTGGGAGCTTTTCCGGATCCGGCCTAATCAGCGCGCGGGTTATCCTTCCCCTAACTACATACATGGCGAGGCTGAAGCTCACTGACTGAAGTGCCGGGGCTCGGCGGGATTCAGTTTTCATCCTGTTAAAAGCTAAATCAGGCAAATCAGGCCAGAATAAGTGGAGTTGACTGGT
>JAYVJI010000086.1:0-1648 GCA_043769435.1 Verrucomicrobiota bacterium | reverse complement strand
GGCAGTATGGACTATGAGCACGCCGGTTACCGTCCGGTAGGCTCGTGAAAATGGAGATGCTCATCAACGGTGAGCCCGTGGATGCCTTTGCCACGATCGTTCACCGGGACAAGGCCGAAGGCAGAGGCCGTGCGCTTGCCAAAAAACTGACGGAAGTCATCCCCAAACAACTTTTCACCGTCGCCATCCAGGCAGCCATCGGCGGCAAAATCATCGCCCGTGAATCCATCGGATCGATGGGAAAAAACGTCACCGCCAAATGCTACGGCGGCGATATTTCCCGGAAGCGCAAGCTGCTGGAAAAACAGAAGGAGGGCAAGAAGCGGATGAAGATGTTTGGCAAAGTGAACATCCCGCAGGAGGCCTTTGTAGCTGTGCTGAAGACCGGGGATTAGCATTCGCCAGCCTTCGGCATGTTGCTTCCATGCCGGCTCGGTACCTACGTCATCCTTCGACGCACAGAATTCCCTGCCGGCCTCACCGGCCTCACCGGCCTCACCGGCCTCACCGGCCTCACCGGCCTCACCGGCCTCACCGGCCTCACCGGCCTCACCGGCCTCACCGGCCTCAGGCTGGCAGATAGATAGTGGCTTGCGCTGCGTAAAGAATGGGCTCAAGTCCCGGAAATTCATAATAATGACCATGTCCCGCTCACTGATTCTTCCCCTCCTGATCACGCTCTCAGCGATCG
The DNA here is from genome assembly GCA_043769435.1 of Verrucomicrobiota bacterium. GTDB lineage: Bacteria > Verrucomicrobiota > Verrucomicrobiia > Verrucomicrobiales > V1-33 > JAYVJI01. The sequence continues at coordinate 957 of JAYVJI010000086.1, read as the reverse complement.
GCACTGCCAGTGCTGCCGATGCCCCGGGCGCGGATACTGAAGCCTACTTCACGGCCTATGTGCGGCCCATTCTGGAGTCCACCTGCACCCATTGCCACGGTAAGGACAAGGCTGAGGGCGACCTGCGGTTGGATAGCCTAGAGGCAGCTCTCAAGGGAGTGCAAAATAGACCATCCCTGGTGCCCGGAAATCCAGAGGGAAGCCCGCTTTATACCTCCACGGTTCTGGCCGCAGATCATGACGACGTGATGCCTCCCTCCAAAGAACCGCCAATGGTGAAATCCCAGACCGAAATCTTAAAGGCGTGGATCGCAGGGGGCGCGAAATGGCCGGCCGGGGTTGTGCTCAGCAGCACGCCGCGCATGCAGTTTGTCCGCGATATCCAGCCGATCCTAGAGCAGAATTGTGTGTCCTGTCACACTGCGGAGAAACATGAAGGAGGATTGGTCATGGCCACCGCCGCAGACACTATCAAGGGTGGCGATTCAGGTGCTGGAATGGTGCCTTTTGATGCGGCGAACAGCCTGATCGTTTCCCGCACGATGTTGCCTGAGGACGATGATGACCTTATGCCGCCTAAAAAGAAAGGCGGTCCGCTGAAGAAGGAGGAAATCCAGAAGCTCACCTACTGGGTCAGCCAGGGTGCTCCATGGCCCGATGGACTGACTCTGGCTCCCAAGGCCAAGCAGGAGGACCGTGCGCCCTCCCCGGATACCATCGAGCTAACGACAAAAATCCACGCCTTCATCACCGAAACATCCGGCAAAGATACGGAAATGAAACCCTACGAGGGAAAAGTAACCAAAACAGGAAAGGCCTATCAAATGGTGCCGATTCCAGGAGGGGAATTCACCATGGGGAGTCCAGCCACTGAGAAGGATCGCAGGCCGGATGAGGGCCCGCAGGTGAAGGTGAAAATCGAGCCGTTCTGGATGGGCGCCACAGAGGTGCCTTGGG
>JAYVJI010000085.1:0-8108 GCA_043769435.1 Verrucomicrobiota bacterium | reverse complement strand
ATCCCCCGGCCAGCCATTATTCCCGTTTGCCGGGACGCCGCGCTGGGCCAGATCCTGCAGTGTGCTCAGTTCATTGGCAGGAAAAGTCTTGCGGTAGTTGATCTGTTGGACCACATTTCCGGCCTTGTCAAACACCCTAGTCACTAGGGCCAACTCATCCCGCGAGCCCACCTGCGTCAGCGTCGCCACATTCCGGTAAAACGGATCATAGACCTGCAGGGTGAGCATGCCGCGGGCATCCGTTGACTCCAGCGGGTGGAAGCTGGAAGTGTCAAACACACTCCCCCCGGGGTTCCCCGGGACGTAGCGCTGGGAGTTGTGCTCGCCATAGCTGGAGGTCACTTTCCAGATCGCCGCGCTGAGCATTCCTGCGGCCATCGCCCTGTTTGCCAGCATGCCCCGCATGGCATCCAGCGACAACCCCGGCCGTCCGTAGTGATAAACCGCCACGCTGCGTCCATGGATATCATACTCGATGCTCGTGACCAGCCCCTTAGCATCAGCCTGCAGCAAAGGACGCCCGGCATCATCATAGCGTGCCTCCACAGATGTATCCTCGTCACCGGGGGTGCCCACACCGTGGTTCTGGCTGGTGGCGCCGGTGTCAGGATTGACATTGAAGGACTTATCCAGAATCGTGCTCTGGAGGAGCCCCTGCTCGTTATACCTGAACCATGTATACTGTCCACGCAGGTCAGTCTCGCGCACTTTGCGGCCCAGGGTGTCATACTGTGTCGTTGTGAACGGTGCAGTGGCCGGCTGCTGCGGGAACGCCCCGTTGATGGGAACCGTATACAGCGCTACCGGTGGTAGGTTTGTGCGTATCACTCTACCTAACGCATCCCGGATGTAGGTGGTCGTTTTACCCCGCTCGTTGGTAGCGTTTATCACGCGGCCAAAGGTATCGTTCACCTGTGAGGTCACGAGGGCAGAATCCGTGCCGGTGATCACCGTGGTTTTTTTCAGATAGCCCAGCAGGTCGGGTTCATATTCGGTGACTGCGGCCGGCACATTCGGTCCTTCGTAGTAGGTTTTAGCGTGGTACTCCTTTGTGGACCGAGTCATGAATCCCTTGAAAACCGGGTGGTATTCGAATTTCTCGGTGCTCAGCGCCGGCCACCCGACCAGCCCGGTTATTGTTTTGATGCGGAGCCCCGTGCCTGGCTGGATTTGATTCTCCGTATACACATTGGCAGGACTGGTAGAACGGTACATGATACGGAAGTCCGGCGTGTATTCATACTGCGTGACGAGGTCTGCCGGGTTCTCAATATAGCCCACCATGTAGGCACTACCGGGATTTACTGTCAGCCCGCGCAGCTGAGAACCTGTGGCCTCCGTAAGGGTGGTGGCCTCCGCGGTACCCTCGCTGACCCCATCTGCCGCTACGCGCCCGCCGCCAGCCACACGGGTCTCCTGATTCGGCTCTCGGTGGTAGCATTGGGACATCACCTTAAGAATGGCAGCCCGCTCGGTAGAAGCCTGAGGAAGGAGATGAGCCAGCCGCCCTAACGAAGATGCCTGGAGGTTCATCGGGTCGAACAATTTATCCGAATGACGGAAGAGTGTGTAGTTTCCGCTGAAATCGCGCACTTTCCACTCCGCCATACCTGCGCAGGTATTGTACCAGGCACACTCCTCCACCCCTGGTTCCATGACCACTGTGGGGTGGAACATCCGTGCCTTGCGCCAGAGCACCATGACCCCGAGGTCTATGTCATTGGGGGCATTGCCGTTGCCCACTTTACCATCCATCAGGTCCTTGATCTCTGAATCCAACCGGATCGCAGGGTCCTGCCACTCGAAGCCGAATTGCTTCTTATCCATTGTGAGCGTCGCTACCCTGCGGGTGGACCGGACGTATCCGCCTTGTACCACTGTGTAAAGCGGCAACTTTAAGCAAGCGTCAGTCCTAATCCCTGCCTGCACGACGTCGGCATTGATCCCCACCCCCCTGAGGTTTAGAGCGGGCGTCTCCAGCGCCGAGTTCACATTCATAAACTCAGCCGTGCGGGCATTCTGCGTCACGGAAGAGACAACCACCGGGGCTGCGGCATCGAAATAGCGGATGCCGCCGGAGGATCCCTCGCCCATGTGCAGCCAGGTGCTGTCCCGCAGATAGGAAATGGTCACACTTTCGCCGGCCCTGGTCCCCAGCGGTGAGCGGATGCCGGAAACTGCCAGTTGAAAGATGCGGTGGTGCTTTATCACTTCTGACTTCTGCGGAGTCGTGTCGCGCATGAGGAACCAGTCATAGTCATACCTGACTTCGGTGCCACCAGGCCCCCTGACCCTGACCAGCACCGGAAAATCCTGGAGCCCCGCCTCCATCTGTCCGCCTATTCCTATCATTTTGGAATAGGCATTGTAATCATAATTCCACGTGGGTGTGCTATCACCTGGGGTAGCCCAGTTCGCCGTGGGACTGCCGCTCATCTGCACTGCCGTTACCACAACAGATGGACCTGATGCCGGTCCATCTGTGCCCGGGAAAGGCTCTTCCCCAGTCCCACTGATTACCGGAGGCTCCCCACGGTAGATGCGTCCGTAGTAACCGACCGGACTGGGGCCCATCACCGTGAAGGCTAACACAATTTTGAGGTGGATATACTGAACATTCTGGTCGACCACCCGCCTGATTGTGCTCGGCACCAGTGGGCTCGCAGAGTAATAGTCATAACTCAGCGTATTGCCAAAACGGTCGGTCACACTTGCGGCGTTGTAGTAATTATAAATCTTGCGCTTTTCTCCCTGGCCTCCCACCGCCGGGCTGACGAGAACCGATGCTGAAGTCACGGGCGAACCTACCACCATTCCACCTGCAAATTCAATAGTCGCGCCGAACTTGCGGCGGAAGGTGAAGCCAGAAAGCACACGGGGCCCGGATGGCTGGCTTGGCAGTGGCGCATAGGTTGCGGTCAGTTCATTGGCAAAATCCTGCAGGTCTCCCCGGTTATCCACATCCGGGAGGAAGGCCACCTTATTCGAGTGATAGAGAGCAAGGAACCTGTGAGAGGCCCCCGACTCGTCAGTCACGGTGACGGTGTCTGGAGACTTCCGCACGGGAGTGTCATAGCTCCATACTAGGGTGGGAGCGAGCCCCGCACTCCAGCAGGGACCAAACGGCTTATCGATAAGGGCCGGCGGGCCGCCTGGGACGGTCCTCCAGACGAAGGGCGAGAGCCGCCGCTGGACCATCATTTCGATACCGTCGCCCTGCAAAGGAATATAGGCTTCTGTGGCTGTGTGGTTCAGCGCCAGAGTGAACGCATCCACGCTGGTCTCAGCTGCTGGCCGGTCAGACTCCGCCTTGTTTTGCTCCTTGGCCCCTGCGGAGGGGTAGCCGGAAAGCGACAGCTGCCGGAATCGCTGGCCCGTGGTATGAGTCGCACGGATTGCTGTGGCGGGTGGATCCGGCGGGCGAATGGGCACGACCACGGGCGTCTCATAATTTAAAAGCGGGCTAAACACCCCCCCCCCAATTGGCAGCGACGAATAATTAACCGATGTGGTCGACGTCGACGTGCTCGACCCCGAGCCGCCCCTGCCCGGCCAGAATTCCAGTGGAATCGTGAATCTGCTAAAGTCTCCCCCCCCGGGTGGCGGCACATCGATAGGAGGGTCCGTCAGGCTGAACGGGAGAATGTCCACTGCCCCTTCCACCATCCTGCCTAGGCAACAGTCCCAATAGCTGAAGTGAACAATGAAGTTAATGCTATCAGGAAAGGGCTGACGGATGAGCATGGGAGTGTAGATCCCGCCGGAGTTATCCATAATAATCCCGCGCCCATCCTCTATCGTAATGTTCTTCGCGTAGACAGGAACGCCCCCTGAAGAGCGGCTGTCACACCTGCGGCACTCACCGGCCACGTTGCTCAGCACAAACTTGATCCTGATAGCCGAGCCGCTGACGGTGACCTCCGTCTGGCGGAAAATCGGGACCAGCTTGACGCGGGGCGGATCCATTTGGCAGGAGCTGCACAGTCCGTTGACAGGCATGGACAGTCCACGCTGCGAAGTGGCCACAAAACCAGAATCCGGACCCGTGAGGCCCTGGCCATAGCCCGGCACGAGCCATGAGGGGTTCAGCTTGAAGGGGAGTGCCCCAGCAGTGCTCCCGCCCGCCCCGGGCATCACATCGAAGTTGCCGAGAACAGAAAGTGCGGATGCATCAGTGGTGAAAGACGGCGCGGAGGAGCGCGGCTGGCCCGGCAGGGCAGAGGGGGAGCCTCCTGAGCAGCAGTCACCGTTGCTGACAGGCTGCGCCGAGGCACCGGGAGCATAGGCATATCCATAGATCTCATCCCGCACTGCAGCATTCCGCGGGGCATACCCACCGGGGGAGCTGGGGGCTGGCGAACTTGCAGCATAACGGCTGGAAATGGAGTCTGGGCCTTCGGGCATGATAGTCCCGGGAAGCGGCCCTATGCCGCCAGTGAAGTAGTCGTCGTGGACCCACTGCGCAGCAACCTGCCAGTCCGCCCCGGTCAGAGGCACGGATGCCTTGGATCCGCCCCAGCGTACGGCCTCCAGCCAGATGCCCGGCTGCACCCGGTTTTGCAGGTTGGTCCACAGGCTGCGGCTCCGCTCGAGGCACAGCGGCCCGCCGGCGTTTCCAGGGGAAGGCGGAGCCATCAAAACCGTGGAGGCATCCTTCAGCATGGTGCGGAACGCCGGCACCTTCTTGAGACAGGTGTATAGCTCCCCTGGGCCTTCGGATGCCACATCTGCCCACTGCCATTGTCTCTGCTCTGCCCCGCTGCCTGCGGTGGTGTTCACAGACCAAGGCACAAACGACCACTCTGCATCCCACATGTGAAACCGGAATTTAGTCGCCCCGATGGCTGTACTCACGGGACGCCGCCGCGTGAGGACATAGTTATGCTCCGGCCAGTCGCGGCTGTTGATCACGACATTCAGCAACAAGTAGCGCGCAAACTGCGGCAGGTCCAGCCTGGCCGCGACCTTGCCCAGCGGTGACTGTGCATCTGTCATACTTCCTGCCGCCGCTACCGCAGCAGCTTCCGCCTGCCCGCTGGCCGCCCCGGCCAACCCCGCCTCCACCGCAGCGCGCAAGGCCACAGCATCACTGCGCAGCGCCTCCCACGCCGCGTCATCCCCGTCGATCGCTTCACCGTCCTTGATCACATCAAACGCATCATCATCCACCTCCGCGGCATTGGCCCGGGCCGCCAAAAAGTCTGCGGATGGACGCTCTGCTAACTGATAGATGCCCCAGTAGAGACCATTCAAATAGACATGGACCCAGCGCCGCCGCGTCCGCGGCATGTCAGGATCCACTGCGGCCTCCATCTCCGACGCCCACATATCCTTGATGTAAGTCGCCCGGTCCCGCAGGAAGCCCCAGTCCTGCCCGTTCCCCGGATGCACCCCCACCGTCCATGAATCATGTGTCGGATGCCGCAGGATCAATTCATCAAATGAATTAGACAACGCCGGCTGGGAAGTCTCAAACGCGGCACACGCGGCATCGCTGCGGAAAACCGCGGCATCCAGCTTCCCGGCGCCATACTCCTTGCGGAACTTGAACCGGAAGCTGTGCTTCAGCGAAGTCTGCGCATACCGGCTGGAATTCCCCGTCACCTTCATCCCCGCATGCACGACCTTGTAGGCAGGAGCCCCGGAGGGGGCTGCCGGGTCTATGAACTCGAACCCTGCTGGATACTCGCCCTCATCCTGCGGGTTCAGGTAAACCCCCGGGGCCGACTCCGTGCCCATCAATACCTTCCACGGCAGGGTGATCGCGACCGAAGGAATCTGCGTGAGTTGCTGCTGAAGATTTCCCGGCGCTTTCCGGGCCGTCTCTTCATTCATTGCGACCGGGAACGCCCCCGTCAGCCCATCGCCCTTCAACGCATCTGGCAGCGTCTGCTTCATCACATACTGCGGAAAGATGTAGGTCGCTACGGTGGTCTCGGAATCCATCGAGCGGTCGCGGTAGGCCCGCGCTTTCACCACCGTGGTGGTGGCGATGGGCAGGGTGCGGCCCGGCACGAAAAGTTGTGCGCCTGGATTGGCCGGCGCTGGCTCACTGCCGTCCAGGGTGTAGAGTAAATATTGACTCCTCCGCGTCACCGCTATGCCCGCTACCATGTCGACCGGCGGCGTTAAGGTCAGGTCAAACCGTGCCGCCTTATATCCCCCGGGTTCGGAGAAAAGGACGCCCCCTGTGAATTCGCTGTGTACCTCAGTATTGGGAGCAGCAGGCGTCGGCTTTTCACACCAGCCATAGCGGAGCAAGTCCGGTGAAATGCCGTAGGACGCATTATCGCCCGAACTCGGGTAGGTTATGGTGTGGATAATGACCCCCGACGGGTTCTTGAGCCGAAGCGTGGCCCCTTCGCTCTTCAAGTTCTGCGTCATCAAGTGGATCATCGCGCCCGGCACAAACACAGGTGGCGCGCCCTCGCTGGCCAGTACCATCAAACGCCCACCAGCCGGAACGGCTACCGGCCTTGCTGCGGTGAAGGAATGTGTCTTAACGCTGCCTCCTGGCTTTTGATACTCCAGCGTCCAGCCAGCCATATTCAAGGAAGCAGCGCCCGGATTCAGGATTTCCACCCAGTCTTCGAACACTTTTCCCACCACCCCCGGCACGGGGATGTCCGCATTTTTCGCCATCACCTCAGCGATCAGCGGCGCCGTGCGTCCTGCCAGCGCTGAGACCAGCGGTGCTGGATCCACTCCGTCCGCCAGCAAATCCCCATCCGTATCCACCATTAATGGATCCGTACCGGCAGTGAACTCAGCTAGGTTGGACAACCCGTCACTATCCGCATCTCCACTGCCCGTCACGTTCAGGGAGGCAAAGTAGTAACGCTCCCAGTCATCGGTCAACCCGTCGTTATCCGTATCATCGGCCAACAGCAGCCGGTAGGGTTGCACCACGCCATTGTGGGTGCCGATACCGATGACCTGCTTGCCATCATAGGAGATCATCTGGGCATTTGCGATGGACCATTCCGTGCCCGTCCCCTGCATCCATCCGGAAATCGGGAAGGTATGATTCCCGCGCGTTAGCAGTGGACCCGTGAGGGAATTGCGCAGCAGGCTGCCGTTCTGGCTGACATCTTCCACCCATCCTCCGTGTGTGTAGAATGTGTCTTCAGGAAAAGTGACCACCCCCGTGCTGCTGCGCACAAAGAACTTCTGATGCACGTAGTCGTCCATCAGCGCGTAACCAAACACCGTCCCCCACGGCTTGACGCGGGTTGGATTGGTTTCCACGCTGCCAGCGACATTGAATTGGCTCCATGTGGCGCCTTTGTCAGCCGTGAAAGCCAGAAGGGTGTAGTAGTCAGAATTGTATTGCACGGAGTAGATGCGCCCGGCGTCATCCATCCCGCACCACCAAGCTGTCTGTGAACCGTCCGTGGGTTCAGTGATTTCCTCGTAGGCCCCTAGGCATCCATTCGCTGGCGAACCGGAGGACGGCCAGAGGCGTGCTGTTCCAGTTGAGGGGTTAGACGTCAGCAAGGCCCCGGAATTGGTGAGCGACACCGGCTGCTCCTCGTTGTCCATGCCCCATGCATTTCCACTGGTGGCCGTCGGGCTGACAGCGAAGAACTGGCTGGCCTTCCACAAAAGCCCATGGACCGGCCAATCACCCACCGTGCCGGCCCACGAGTCACTGTTGTTGAGCAGATTGGACGGCAATAGGTGCAGCGGGGCCGCAGCGGGCCCCGTGATCACTGTAGTGCCGGTGGCCGCGCGGTTCAGCCACGCTACACCATCCCCTGAGACCCCCAGCACACTGGGCCGTTTGGCAGGATCCGCGTCCGGCGCATTCAAGGACACCAGTGTCTGCCATGAGCCGGGTGGCAGACCTGCCATGTCCATCCCTTCGATTTGAAACGTGCCCATCGGCGCTCCGGCCACACGATATTCCTGCAAGTTTGTCAGACGGTCCCCGTCATAATCGACCGCCGCATCCGCAGGCTGCAGCGGGTCGAGATTATTCGCCACCTCCCAACCATCCGGCATCAAGTCGCCGTCGGTGTCACGTGAAGCGGGATTCGTATTACAGGCGTATTCCTCGCGGTTTGACATCCCGTCAGCGTCGGGGTCCTGCTGCGCATCGATGGCAT
>JAYVJI010000084.1:0-5636 GCA_043769435.1 Verrucomicrobiota bacterium | reverse complement strand
TCCCCGGGGATGCGTCGTGTTACAAGCTGCGTTTGTCTGGAGCCGCTGAAGTCCATGCCTATGCTTGGCAGGGATATGGATGATATGGATACCCGCGCTCACATAAGGGCTTGACCGCACTTGTGGCCTGCGGTTTTGAAATCATCCACCATGTCGACAGGCCCACGCTACCGCACCGATGATCAAAGAAATACCCGCCGGGCGCTGAACCGCCGGGGGATTCAACCTGAGCGCGGCATGGGGCAGAACTTCATGACAGACCGCAGCGTGGCCGCGTGGATAGTGGCGCAGCTGGACATCCAGCCAGGAGATCATGTCGTCGAGATAGGCCCCGGCATGGGCGCCCTAACGGAACACATGGCAGGCAAAGTTCCCTCCCTGACATTGCTGGAAAAAGACGATGAACTGATGGAGGAAGTGCGCCGGAAGTTCGGCTCCACGGCGGGAATAACCCTGATCCATGGCGATGCTCTGGACTTCGATCTGCGTCCCTATTTCAAGGCTCAGCCGCTGAAGGTGATAGGTGCCCTGCCCTACTCGGTGGGCACAGAAATCGTCCGCCGGTGGCTGGAAAATCCATCGCCGGTTCAGCGGGCGGTTTTTACTTTGCAAAAGGAAGTCTGCGACCGGCTTTGCGCCTCGCCCGGCACCTCAGAATACGGACTTCTCAGCGTGCGCACGCAACTGCGCTGGCAAGCGACCATGCTGCGAAAACTGCCGCCGGATATCTTTGTTCCACGGCCAAAGGTGGACAGCGGCGTTATCTGCATGACTCCACGGGACAGGAATGGACTACCTGCTTTTGATGAACCGCTATTCAATAAGCTGATAACCGCCGGGTTTTCCCAAAGGAGGAAAATGCTGCGTAACCTGATAAGCGGCCTGATCGAAATACCGTGGGAGCAAGCCGCAGCGGCGGCAGGCATCTCTGCAATGGCGCGCGGACAGGAACTGAGCATCGCACAGTGGCTGGCTCTGACGAATGCTTGCGATACCCGGGGAAACTCCGGGCACGCCCAGCGCGGCGATGAAATGTTCGACGTCGTGGATGATCAAAACCGGATCATGCGCCAGGCCATGCGCCAGGATGTACACGCCAACGGCTGGCTGCACCGGGCCGTGCATATTTACGTCACTAACGGAAAGGGCGAGGTTTTCCTCCAAAAACGCAGCCATCTGAAGGATGTGAAGCCGGGCAAATGGGACAGCAGCGCCGCCGGTCACCTGGATGCCGGGGAGCAGTATCTGCCCTGTGCGCTGCGCGAACTGGAGGAGGAACTGGGTATCACGACCACGGCGGACCGCCTCCAGCGCTGCGCAGAGGTAGCGGCCTGCCCGGCTACGGGCATGGAGTTTGTCGAACTTTATGTCACGGAATGGACCGGTAAGCTGCGCTGGCCAGCGGCGGAAATCGAGACGGGTCAGTGGTTCAGTCCGCAGGAAATCGACGCCTGGACAGCGGCCAGACCGGAGGATTTTGCAGACGGATTCCTCGAATGCTGGCGGCGCTGGAAACCCTGACATTTTTGACCCATGCGACTCATTGGAATGATCCACCTAGCAGCGTTGCCCGGCAGCCCGCAATGCCGCCTCACTATCAGTGAAATGACCCAGCAAGCCTGTGCGGAGGCGCGCGTCCTGAAAGCAGCAGGATTTGATAGCCTGCTGGTGGAAAACATGCACGACCGGCCCTATCAGCGGGGCGGCGCGACACCAGAAACGGTGGCTGGTATGACCCTCGCTTGTGCAGCTGTGAAAGCGGAAAGCGGCCTCGCCTGCGGCGTGCAGGTGTTGGCTGGAGCTAATCGCGAGGCCATCGCCATCGCCTATGCAGCAGGGCTGGACTTCATCCGGGCCGAGGGATTCGTCTTCGCTCACGTGGGCGATGAAGGCATCCACGAAAGCTGTGCCGCCAGCTTGCTGCGTTACCGGCACACTCTCGGCGCGGACCACATCCGGGTCTATACAGACATCAAGAAAAAGCATAGCTCTCATGCTATGACTGCGGATTTAGACATCGCAGAAACCGCCCGGGCGGCGGAGTTTTTTCTGAGCGACGGCCTGATCATCACCGGTCTGCGCACCGGCCATGAGCCGGAAATGGACGATGTAAAATCTGTCCGCAGCGTGACGAGCCTGCCCGTCATCATCGGCAGCGGGGTGACCGCGGAAAATGTCCGCAGCTACCTTGATCATGCCAGCGCCGTCATCGCCGGAAGCTCGCTGAAGGAGGATGGTTCATGGTTCCGTCCGGTCTGCCCGCGCCGTGCAGCAGCATTTATTTCAGCAGCCAACCGCACACCCTGACTTTATGCCGACCCGCCGCAAAACCCATCCGGAGGAACACCCGGACCTTTTCTGCACCGAGGTAGAATCTGTTAGTGTTGACACGCGTAAGGCCAGGAAGCCTGCGCTCGTTCCAGCGCACCCTGCCCCGGTCACACAGCCGGAAACGCCCACTGCAGACATCCACACAGAGCTGAGGGCTTTCGATGAATTTGGAGCGGCGACTATCGTCAGCAGCCTAGCCCTGCCCGGCTGCCCGGAGGTCCCGGTCTACACGAATGAGTACTGGACGAGCAGACAGCGGGCCGCTCACTCACTCCACGAGATTTCCTATCGCGCCTGCTTCAAGCCCCAACTTCCACGGTTTTTTATCTCCCGGCTGACGCGCCCTGGCGACGTTGTCTATGACCCCTTCATGGGCCGGGGCACTACCCTGCTGGAGGCCGCACTCATGAGCCGGGCGCCATGGGGATGTGATATCAACCCTCTGAGCCGCATCCTTTTGGAGCCGCGTTTGTATCCCCCGGACTCTATGAAAATCACGGATCGCATCGCAGCATTGCCACTGGAACTGAATGTCCCGCTGCGGGAGGATCTGCTCGTTTTCTACCATCCGAAGGTGCTCCAGGGAATTTGTTCCCTGAGGGAATACTTCAGCAGTGCCGGGCGGGATGCCACAGATGCATGGCTGCGGATGGTCGCCACCAACCGGCTCACCGGCCACAGCTCAGGCTATTTTTCAGTCTACACCCTGCCTCCTAACCAGGCCGTAACGGTCGCGCATCAGACCCGGATCAATGCCAGCCGGAATCAAACCCCGGACGAGCGGAACATGCGTAAAATTCTCACAAAAAAGTCCGCCAGCCTGCTCAGTGATCTTGCCGACTATGAGAAAACTGCCCTGGCCGCCATCTCAGGCAGAGCGAACATCGTAACCGGAAGCTGCGACTGCACCCCTTCCCTCCCGGACAATTCAGTCGATCTCGTCGTCACTTCCCCTCCATTTCTGAATGAAGTGAACTACCAGATGGACAACTGGCTTCGGTGCTGGTTCAACATGATCAACGCGGACGACATCCCGGTCTGGAAACCCAGGAAACCAGAAATTTGGCAAGAGCATATGACCGGGGTCATGAGAGAATTGCGCCGCATTCTCAAGCCGGGAGGGCACATCGCCTTTGAAGTTGGCGAGGTCCAAAAAGGCAAAGTAAAGCTCGAGGATCACGTCATTCCGGCTGGGGTGGAAGCTGGCCTCGATCCCCTTCTGGTGATGATAAATGCCCAGGAATTCACCAAAACTGCGCACTGTTGGGGGGTCGGAAACCAGGCAAATGGCACAAATACCAACCGGATCATCCTGCTGCGAAAGCCATTCTGACCGCTGTCTCTGTTATCATGAACCTTCATAATCCATTGAATATTAACAAATAAGCACAGTTTCTGATCATAATTTTATGCTAATTATCTGTAACGCTAAAGGTGGTTACGGGCATTATCGAAATTATGAAATTCAATTGAAACAGTATAGCTTGCGCAAATCGTTTGCCATTGCCCTGAGTAGGGGCATCTAATCCACTCACAGCCACATTTTGACGACCAGCCATGCCAGCCAAGACCCGAGATCCCGATTCTAACCAAGACAACCAACTACCGCTGAATCTGGAGGATGTACCCGCCAAAGTGGAGGGAGCCGAGGAATCCCTAGGCGAGGGCCTGGAATCCCCACCCGAGCACCAGCATCCCATGACCGCCGTAGCGGGGAGCAAGGTGACCCCGAGGAATCTGAACCATCTCGGGGAAATGTATGGGCATTGGTTCTTGGACTATGCGAGCTACGTGATCCTGGAGCGGGCAGTTCCCCACCTGAATGACGGCCTGAAACCGGTGCAGCGAAGAATCCTCCACTCGATGGAGCGGATAGACGACGGCAGGTTCAATAAGGTGGCAAACATCGTGGGGGAGACCATGAAGTATCACCCGCACGGAGACGCAGCGATCACCGAGGCCCTCATTGGGATCGGGCAGCGGGACCTGATGGTGGAGACCCAGGGAAACTGGGGAAACATCTTCACGGGAGATGATGCCGCCGCTGCCCGTTACATCGAGGCAAGGCTATCAAAATTCGCGCTCGATATCGCCTTCAATGCGCGGCTGACGACGTGGGCCGCCAGCTATGATGGACGCAATAAGGAACCTGTCACGCTGCCGGTGAAGTTTCCCCTCGTCCTCGCCCAGGGAGTGGAAGGGATCGCTGTGGGCCTTTCCTGTAAAATTCTGCCCCATAATTTCATCGAAATCATCGATGCCAGCATTGATGCGCTGCGGAATAAGCCCGTGCATCTGCTCCCGGACTTCCCCACCGGAGCGCTGATGGACGCCAACGACTACAACGAGGGCGTCCGTGGCGGACGCATCCGGGTGCGGGCAAGGATACAGAAGACCAATAAATCCGGCCTGCTGAGAATCCAGGAAATCCCCTTCGGCACCACGACCGGCAGCCTCATCGAGTCGATCCTCAGTGCCAATGAAAAAGGAAAAGTGAAAATAGCGAGAGTGGAGGACTGCACAGCGGAGAAGGTGGATATTCTCATCCACCTGCCACCGGGCACAGACGCCGACGAAATGCTCAAGGCACTCTATGTGTTCACCGACTGCGAGGTCAGCATCGCGCCGAACTGCGTGGTGATCCAGGATGACAAACCCATCTTCGCAACGGTGAATGACCTCCTGAAAGCGAGCGCTAACCAGACGAGGGACCTCCTGCGGCGCGAGTTGGAGATGAGGCTCGCTGATCTTGAGGAAAAGTGGCACTTCAGCTCGCTGGAAAAGATTTTCATCGAAAAGCGGATTTACCGGGACATTGAAGAATGCACAACCTGGGAAGCGGTGATGGCCGCTATCTGGAAAGGCCTGAAGCCTTACCTGAAGCTCCTGCGCCGGGATGTCACTGATGAAGACGTCACCAAACTCACTGAAATCAAGATCAAGCGGATTTCAAAATATAACAGCTTTGAGGCGGATGAACACCTCAAGGGCTTGGAGGGCCAAATTGAGGAAACAAAGGCGTTCCTTTCCGAACTAACCAAATACACGATCAATTTTTACAAGGAATTAAAGAAAAAATATGGCCCGGGACGGGAGCGGAAAACGGAAATCATGAACCTAGACCGGGTGCAGGCCAGTGATGCCGCAGTCGCCACTGAAATCCTATACGTGAACAAGGCCGATGGCTATGCCGGCTGGGGACTGAAGCGGACTGGAGAGGCCGTATCCAAGTGCTCACGGCTTGATGATTTCATCGTTATCATGGATGACGGAACCGTCAAAGTCAGCAAGGTGGCCGAAAAGGT
>JAYVJI010000083.1:0-1977 GCA_043769435.1 Verrucomicrobiota bacterium | reverse complement strand
CCAATCGCGCAGGCGCTCGGTGCTGGTCACGGCGGCGTTCAGGCCGCGGTCCTGGTAGGTGCCGGGTTCGCAGTTGTTCCCAAAGTGCAGGTGTGGCTCCAGGCGGGAGGCGAGGTCGTGGCTGATGCCGCGCTCGACGAGGGTGAAGGGCAGGTGTTTGCTGTATCGCTGCGGGTGCCACCACAGGCGGGGGTTGGTGCGCCCGCTGATGTTGCTGGCTCCGGCTTCCTGACCGCACAGCCACCACGCGGGGGCATAGACTTTCCAGTCGCCCCGCTCGTGGGCGATGCCCAGTTGGTGGTCTATGTGCCAGCCGGGATGGGCGATGTAGTCCGGTGCGCTCATGATGTGCTGCTGGAACCGCGCAAACGCCCGCCGCCGCAGGATGAAGCCGTGCGTGCGGTTCACATTGCGGCAGCGCAGGATAAAGGGACACCCCGGCACCGGCTCCGGTTCCTTCAAATGCTGGCCGCCCAGGTAAATTTGCCCCCAGTCGTCCGGCACTTCCTGCATCACCCGCGCCAGCATTTCCACCGCCCGCGGCTGGAACACGGCATCATCCTCCAGCACCATGTAGCTCTCCAGCCCGTCCATGATCGCATCCTGCACGATCCGCAGGTGGCTCATCAGGCAGCCCCACGCCCCGTTCCCCGACTTCCACCAGTGCGGCGGCCAGCACCAGTCCCCGCTGATGGCACGCACCCAGCGGATTTCTGAGGCATCGCGGACAAGGCCGACTTCGAGTAAGTGGCGCGTGAGGCGCTCCCGCCGGTCGGGCTTGTAGGGGAGGTTTATGATGAAGATGGGCACAAAAACAAAGGTTGGATTCCAAGACAGCAGCGTTTACTAGAGACGATTGGCGATCAAAATCTGCTGCCGCCGGGGTCTATTCAGATGGCGAATGTGAGCTTGTGGCCAATTGGTCAATTAAATCCGTCAGGAGTTTATCGTCAATTACGTAAACAATTGGATCGTTACCCTTCATGCTCTCTTCCCAACACGATAAATCATCTCCTTCATAAATAAGGGCGTCCTCAGTCCAAATGGCATACTCAACTTGTTTATTCAGCATCTCCACTTCAACGATTAAATTGGCACGTATACCTTGCATGTTGCGCTCGCGGCCCTTTGAGAGTCCCAATAATTCACAGAATTGCTTGTGGAACTCTTTGTCTTTTACCACGGTCGATTTGGCGTCGCGATTTTTTCCCGTGGCAGTACTTTTTATTTTTATAGAAATCACATCGCTGCTTTTATAAGGAATGACCATACGATATTTATTTTTGTAGAGAAAAATCCAAACGCAGATAAAGAGCGCCACTATAATAATGAACCATGTTCGCTTCATATCATTGCGGATTGAATTTGTCCGCGCCCATTATGTATCCACTGAGATAGCCCCATGTATAGAGATAGTTGGATTTCCGAACAAATGGTTTCAAAAAGATCGTTGCATCGGAAGCGGATTGTTCGACATATTGGGTGGCATCTTTTGAGAAGTATGTGTATCCAGGCTGCCCATAGGTTGTGACTTTCTGAGAATTCACAAATTCTTGTGCGAGTATCAAGTCATTGCCTGACCGTGCTGAACGACAAGAATTAAATGTCATTGTCCCATATTTGCTCCAATTAAGTTTTTCAAGACCCCGTATCTGGTCCAAGGTGAAATTCTCGCCGTTCAAAAAGAGCACGGGGTTATCATCGTCATCAAAACCTGAATGACCGAAATATGTGCCAGCTCGAATTTGTCCCCCTCCGGGGCATTTCTTCTCATGTTCAGCGGCTTCTTTTGCTATTTCCGACCATGCTTTCTTAAGTTCCTCACCATTGAGAAAGCCTTTCAAGATGAAAAGATCACATCTTTTCACGCCATTGGCCTTGGCTCGGGCGCGTGCCTTTTTTTCATTAGAAATCCAAGTCTTGGCGGCTCTCTCGAAAGCCTTGTCTTTTGGACCGGTGTAATACAATGCAAAAAAG
>JAYVJI010000082.1:0-7640 GCA_043769435.1 Verrucomicrobiota bacterium | reverse complement strand
CCCCACTCGAATCCAAGTAGACTGCCCGGGCTGCCCGATCACGGCTTTTTCAAGAACCTTGCTGCAAGCCCATCAAGCGCCGCACAGCGCAACTATTTCAGCAGGGGAATGCACTATTTGCCTCGCTCCATTACCGGTCAATTCCTCGACCGGTCGAAACCCCCATGAGACTCCGATGGGAATCATCCCGGCGCGCACGGCTGTCTCCATATCGATTTTCGTGTCACCGATGAAAAGGCACTCGCCTGGCGCGACACTAAGCGTGGCAGCTATTTCCAGAGCACCGGCTGGGTGGGGCTTCCGGGGGACCGATTCCCGCTGACCAAGGATCGGGTGGAACGCGTGGCCCCGCAGGTGGTGGTCGATGCAGAGAGTGGTGAAGGCCTGTGGCTTGTTGGACAACACTGCCATGAGAATACCGCGGGACTTCAAGGTGCTCAACATTTCCACGATGCCCGGATAGGGGACGGTCTTCCTGTTCCATCGCTTCCCATAGGCGGCCCGGTACAGCAGGATAACCTTGGCGAGCGTGTCATCGTCGCACCGCTCCGGTGGGATGATCTGCTGGACCAGCACATTGATTCCTTCGCCGACAAAGGTGCGATAGCTGTCCACAGGGTGCGTAGGCAGCCCGGCCGTTGTCAGCGCCTCATTGGCGCTGTCAGCGAGATCATCGAGAGTATCAAGCAGGGTGCCATCCAGATCGAAAATGACAGCGCGAGGAGTTGGAATAGTGCTCATGGCAGGGACATGAGCCAGGCCTGAGAAGTGTGCAAGGAAACATCATGGATTTGCAGGAGAAATGAACCAGGTTCTGCCCAAATACAAAATGCCCGGACCGAGGTGTAGCGGACCGGGCATTGTGCGTAGTTCAGGCTGGTAAGCTAGGAGGCTGGTATACCAGGATACCAGAGGCCTGACTTTTTCGGCATAACGACGGAGACGATGACGCAGATCACACCGTTGGATCCGGCGATGTCTGTCTTGACAACTGTCGCATCATTAACCGTGCTGGTGCGGATTCCAGATGGGGACATCGGCTGCCTCTTTGAGGCGGACAACTAGCGGCGCATTGGCTTCGCGCTTTAAACTAGCGTGGCTCGTGCCCTGAGCCTTAAAGTCGTAGTGGGGCGGACCAGTCTAGTCTAGTCTTCTTTGCCGGAGTGAACCTGCGGGAGATGGGCACTTGTCAGCGCTGTGAGGCGGGGGGAGGATGGTGCCTATGATCAAAAGTATGACAGGATTTGGCCGGGCGGAAGCTGCGGAGGACGGACTTCGCTGCGTGGTGGAGATCGCCAGTGTGAACCGGAAGCAGGCGGACGTGGACATTCGCCTGCCCCGGGAATGGAGCGTGCTGGAGCAGGACGTGCGGAGGCTGGCCGCGCCGGCTGTTTCCCGCGGGCGGGTCCATATCAGCGTCAGCATTACCCAGCCTGAGGCGTCCCATTCCAGCGTCAAGGTGGATGTCCACCTAGCGCAGGCATACATCAGCCAGCTGCGTGGGCTGATCCCCGGGTCGGAACTGACAACCAGTGCCTTGCTGCGCGCGCCGGGAGTCTGCACCCTGGTGGATGCCAGCGCGCCCGTGGATCAGGTCCGGCCCTTGCTGGCAGCGGCTGTCACCCGGGCCTTGGCGGAATGGGATGCGGCGCGTGTCCGCGAGGGGGCTCATCTCCTTGAAGACATCACTTCCCGCCTGAAGACGGTTGCGGAAATCATGGAAAACATCCGTGCCGCCGCGCCTCAGGTACTCACGGGTTACCGTGCCGCCTTGCTCCGCCGGCTGGAGGAAGCAGCCATTCCGCTTCCTTTGGACGATGACCGTCTACTCAAGGAAATTGCCATTTTTGCAGACCGCATCGACATCAGCGAAGAACTGAGCCGCCTCTCCGGACACCTCACGGAGTTTGCCCGCCTCCTCGCGGCAGATACCCCATCCGGACGCAATATGGATTTTCTCACGCAGGAACTGAACCGGGAGCTGAATACGATCGGCTCCAAAGCAAACAACGCTGCCATCGCTCATCAGGTAGTGGCCGGCAAAACCGAGGTTGAGCGGATCCGTGAGCAGATCCAGAACGCGGAATAAGAATGGCTCAGAATGCGGCCAGATCCCTCTGTGGCTACTATGCCCGGGCAGTGTTTTTCCCCTGGCGTGAGGGCACTCGACATGGTGTGTTCGACGTGTTTTTTCAATGATTGATCCACCTTCATCAGACTCTCGCATCACCGGGCCAGGCGCTCAGCCAGAAGCTGAGGAGTTGGTATTCGATGTCGTGGACGATGGCCGCGGTGCCGGAGAGATCCCCGCCGGGGGCGATGCCGTTATCCCCGATGCCGACTCCCTGCGGCAGGCGGCGAGATCCATGCTCCTTGAGAAGACCAAGCGATACATCATCTCCACACTGCTGGTCGGGGGCGGGCTCTATTGGCTCTCCGTGGAGGAAACTTCCACCCGCTGGATCTTCATTTGCTGGTGCATCTGGTCGTTTCTCAAAGGAGCCCTATTGGCCTTCACATGGAAGCTCACCAGCGCGCTGGGACGCAATTTTGGTGTGAACGGGATATTTTTTGGTATAAGAAAGTAGCTCACGAACCCCTTGACCTGCGTAAAAACCAGTGTTTTACGGTTCCTCCCTTAAAATTTTCACCAACATACACGCATCAGTCACATGGCCAAGGTCTGTCAAATCACAGGAGTCCGCAAATTTCGCGGACGTCGTATCCATCACAGCGGAAAGTCCAAAAAAGCTGGCGGTATCGGACTCAATCACGTGAAAAAGGTCAACCGGACCTTTTCTCCCAATCTGCGCGACAAGCGCATCTGGGTTCCGGAACTAAAGCAGTTTGTCCGCGTTAGGCTTTCCGCGAGGGCTCTGAAAACGATCACCAAGAACGGTGCGTTCACCGTTCTCAAAGAGGCTGGACTCATATAATCAGGCCTTACACACACCCAAACACACAACACCATGCCATTTACTGTAAAAAGCAAAAAATCCGGCAAAGATTACATTCTTCACCTCAAGGAGCAAAAGCGCGCCGACGGCGGCGTCACCAAGTTGTTCTACTTTGCCGGCGAAGCCAAGCCTGAAGCCCTCGACAGCCTTCCCGACGGCTATCAGGTCATCGAAAACGAGCGCACTGGTCTGCCTTTCCTTAAGCGGAAGCCCTGATTACTGGATTTCTCATCCCGCCTCCTGTATCCCGGCGATGGGTGCAGGAGGTTTTTTTTGATCATGAGGCATCGGGGAGGTGGAGTCCTGACCGGCGCAGATCTTCTCCAAGCCCACTTTCACGGCCACTCATTTCCGAAAGCAACCCATCTGAATTCACTTAAATTATGTCTCATGTAGCTATTGTAGGCGCCACCGGAGCAGTTGGCGTAGAAATGCTAAGGTGTCTGGAAAGGCGAAACTTTCCCGTCGCCCGCCTGACCTTGCTGGCCAGTGCCCGATCAGCAGGCAAGTCCTTAAAATTCAAGGGAGAGGATGTCGTGATCAAAGAACTGAAGGCTGACAGCTTCACTGGAGTGGACATCGCCCTGTTCAGTGCCGGCGGCGACATTTCGCGTGAATTTGCCCGCCATGCAGTGGAAGCGGGCGCGGTAGTCGTGGATAACTCTTCAGCATTCAGGATGGACGGGACCGTGCCACTTATTGTCCCGGAGATCAATGCCGCCGATGCCAAAAATCACAGGGGAATTCTCGCCAACCCCAACTGCACTACCGCCATAACGTTGATGGCGCTGTATCCGCTGCACAAAGCATTTGGGGTGAAACGCGTCATCGCTAGCAGTTATCAAGCGGTGAGCGGCACGGGGGCCCAGGCGATCGAGGAACTCGCGGCCCAGGCGCGCGAGTGGGCTGGCAGCCAGCGGGAGTGGGATGATGCCCGGCTGGACACAAAGCCCTCAGTATACCCGCACCAGATCGCATTCAATGTCCTGCCACATGTGGATTCATTCCTTCCCAGTGGCTATACCAAGGAGGAAATGAAGATGGAAAACGAAGGGCGGAAAATCATGCACCACCCTGGCTTCAAGGCGTCCGTGACCTGTGTGCGTGTGCCCGTTTTCCGGGCGCACAGCGTGGCGGTGACTGCGGAATTTGAGCGCCCTATCACGGTGGAAGCAGCTAGAGCGGCACTGAGCGTGGCACCAGGGCTGGACATCATCGACAACCCGGCAGCCAAAGAGTATCCCTTGCCGCTGAATGTGGCCGGCAAGGACAACTGCGCGGTAGGCCGGATCCGCATGGACTGCGCTCTCGATAACGGACTTTCCTTCTGGGTTGCTGGAGATCAGTTACTCAAAGGAGCCGCGCTCAACGCCGTCCAGATCGCAGAATTGCTGGTCTGACCACTTTGCAGGCAGTTCTTGCGGTGTTACCGGTGTAGAGTCCGCCACAGATAAAGCTGTCCAATTTTAATTCGGATGGGCTAGTGATTATGGGGGATACTGGAGCCCATGATATGATCGAGCAAAAATGCTCACTCCTCAAATCTATATTACTTAATGGCACGTAATGCCCCCGTTACTCTCCATCAGGAAAGGCACCCAAAAATAAATCCTTCCCGCCAACAATAATTTTCCTGCCCGGCTGATTCACACTGATATGAGCACATCATTATTCAGAGCCCTTCCTATTCTCCTCCTTCCAGCCATAGCCGCACCCTGCGCGGCGCAATCCCGCTTTCCTGATGAAGCCGAAAAGCACGAGGGCACATGGCTCGCGTGGCCTCATCAGTTTACCTATGGCACGGCCTATCGAAATTCGCTGGATGCGACATGGATCGCAATGACAGCAGCGCTCGTGGGCGGCGAGCGGGTCCACGTCATCGCCTACAATGCCACCGAGCAAACCCGCATCACCGGTCTGCTCACAGCGGCTGCGGTGCCGCAGGCGAAGGTCGATTTTATCATCCGCCAGAGCGACGACGTGTGGGTGCGCGATAACGGCCCGATGTTTGTTTTCGACAATGCGGGAATACTGAAGGCCGCGGACTGGGGATTTGATGGCTGGGGCGACGACACTGCATTTGCCAAAGACAATACCGTGCCAGCAGGCGTGTCCGCAGCGCTGAACGTGCCGCGCATCGACCTCAACAACATCGTCCTCGAAGGCGGCGCGATCGAGCACGACGGACACGGCACCATGATGGCCACGCGCAGTTCCATTCTTGATGCGGCACGAAATCCTGGCCTCACGCAGGTGCAGCTCGAGGCCGCGCTGCGGACCCACGCAGGCTTCACGAAATTCATTTGGCTCGACGGAGTGTTTGGCGGCACCGACGACATCACGGACATGCACATCGACGGCTTCATGCGCTTCGCACCCGGCCGTCGGCTGGTGACCATGAGCCAAGCCGACCTCACCGCTTGGGGACTATCCGCCGCGGACATCACGCGGCTGAATGCCGCCACTGACAGCACCGGCACCGCCTACAGCTTTGTCCGTCTGCCACTCACCGCCGCCGACGTCCGCACGACCAGCGGAAAAAACCTCGGCTACAAAGGCTCCTACGCCAACTACTATGTCGCCAATACCGCCGTGCTCGTCCCCGCCTACAACGATGCGAATGACGCCGCCGCCCGCGCCCTTATCGCGCCGCTTTATCCCGGACGCACCATCGTCGGCATCGACGTCCGCAACCTTTACGAAAACGGCGGCATGGTCCACTGTGTCACCCAACAACAACCCGCCGTGCCACTCACGCTCAGGCTCACTCCCACCACTTCCACCGCCACCGACCTAGCCCTCCAATTCACCGGCGACCCCAACCACGCCTACCGCCTCCAAGCCTCCCCCAACCTCCATTCCTGGACCGACCTTGAATCCTTCACCCTAACTACTCAGCCCCGCACTCTAACTGCCCCAAAATCCACAAATCCCCGATGCTTTTTCCGCGTGGTGGAACCCTAAAAAATTGGCAGATGGAGACAATAATTTCGCTCAATACGTGATTCTCGTTATAGATAGATAACCATGACCGACGAACTAGATCTCACGCTTCTTCACGCCGCGCAGCGCGGCGACCGCGAGGCGATGCACGCGATTTTGAAGCCGTGGAACGATGCCGTTTTCGGTTATATGCTCAATGCTTTGCGGCATCGTGCGGACGCGGAGGATGCGGCACAGGAGACGTTCATTCGCATGGTGAAAGGACTTCCGCGCTATGAGCATCGCGGGCAATTTCGCGCGTGGGTTTTTACCATCGCGAGGAATCAGGCCGCACTCACGGCGGGCCGGCGTCGCCGTGTGGCAGATCGCGAGACTGGCCTTGAGCCCGAGGTCCTGCACGCACTGCCCGGGCCGGAGGAAACCGACGCGCTGGAGCAGGCCGAGCGCGCCGCAGAGATCCGCCGCGCGGTCTCTACCTTGCCGCCAGCGGAACGCGAAGTGATCGAACTCCGGCTCGATGAAGATTTGAAATTCCACGAAATCGCCACTCGCACCGGAGCACCGCTGAACACCGTGCTAGGCCGGATGCACAATGCCGTGCGCCGCCTCCGCACCTTGCTGGAACCATTGAAATCATGAACGACGAATCTCCCATTTCATTGCCGCGCGACCAGGCAGAACGTGACGCCCTGCTGCGCTCCACAGGCGAGTTGCCAACGGAGAAAATACCCGCGCTGGATGCCGCTCTTTCTCACGATCAAGAAGCTGCGGCGTTCGCAGATTTCATCGGTCGAGAACTCCTGCTCGCAGCCAAAGCACCGCGCGATTTCGCCGCCGCAGCAATCGCTGCTGCGTCCGAATCCTGTGAACCCGCGCCGCGTGATTTCGCGAGGATCGCCATCGAATCCGTGTCCCCCGCGCCGAGCAAAACACTACCATTTCGCCGCCTGCTCCCAGCACTAGCCGCCGCTGCCGCGCTGATCATCGCTGGGTTTTTCATCCACCACCGGCAGTGGACGCAACCCGCTGGCGATCTATCCCCGCGCATCACCTCAAGCGCGGTGCCACCAACCCGCGAGACACAACGAATCTCCACCAGCCTAGCCGCCTTGGAATCCGATCTCGCCCAAGCCACCGCCCGGCTGAGCCGCAGCCGCTATCAACATTCCACCCTGTGAAAAAATGAAATCACTTCTCCTTCCAATCATCGCCCTCCTAACAGCCCTGCATCCGGCCTTCGCTGGAGCCACCGACGCCGAGACGCTCACCTTTTTAGAAACCAACGCGCCTGAAATTCACGCCAAAGTCGCCCCGCTGGAAACAAGCGATCCGCAGGACTTCCGCAGCGCCATCGACGACGCCAAAGTCGCCGCCGCCGAACACACGCTACTCATCGCCGCAGGCGACCCCTCCACCGCTGCCGCCTATCTGAAAATGTATGCACTGGACTTCGCCGCCATCAGCACCGCCGACCAATTCCTCCGCGCCACCGACCCAACAGAGAAGGACCGACTCACTACAAAATTGAACGAACTCATCAGCGCCAGTTACGACCAATGGACCATCGTCGAGCAAGCCCGGGTCAGGCGCATGGAAGCCGAGCTAACCAAACTAAAAGCCGAACTCGCTAAAGCTCTCGCCGACAAACCAGGTGTGGTGAAAAAGGACACTGCCGCCCTCATTGAAGAATCCCGCGAGTATATAAAATCGAAAAGCAAATGACGGACGAAATGAAGCGAC
>JAYVJI010000081.1:0-4598 GCA_043769435.1 Verrucomicrobiota bacterium | reverse complement strand
TGACGATTACCGACCCATGCGGCAGAACCGTCAGCACCGAAAGTCAGATCAAAACCCCGACTGGCTACGCATCCTTGAGCACCACCAGCCATAGCTACGACTCCATGGGACACTTGACGCAGACCAAGGTGGATGGACGCATCACCTACGATGCGGTATTGCTCAATAGCCGCGTGGCCTCGGAAACGGATGAAACAGGAATCACCACCACATTCGACGTTTACGATGCCGAAGGCCGTGTAACGCAAGAAACAAGATTGGGAGTCGTGACCACCCGCGTTTATGATGCCGCAGGACGGATGACTTCCAGTTCCCGCAGCGCTGGGGGTCTCACCTTGACCAATGCGACCACTTTCGACGATGCGGGCCGGCTGGAAACCACAACTGCAGAAGACGGACACGTCACCACCACCACCTACCCGAATCCCCGCATCACCACCCGGATCAATCCGGATACCTCCACCGAGACCACAGAATCCTACATCGACGGACAGGCAAAATCCGTGACCGGCACGGCGCTTGTTGCCAGCTATTCTGACTACGGAGTCGATGCGGATGGCCTGTGGAGCAAGCAATCGCTGGGTTCTCCATCCTCGCCGCGCTATACCCAATCCTGGAACAACTTGGACGGAAATGTCTGGCGCACGGCGACCAGCGGCCCTTCCTGTCCAATCATCAGCATCACAACTTTCGATCCTGTCACGAAATCCCGCGCACTTTCCCGCACCGTCCCCGGCGAAGCTGCCATCCTCTATGCCTATGATCCCGATACGGGAGAAATGAACACACAAGCGAGGGATCTGAACGGCAACGGCACCATCGACTACGCGGGCACCGATGCCATCGAAAAAACAGAAACCCTCCATGTGTTGGATGTAAATTGGTATCGCCAGACCGTCTCCTCCCGTTACGAGACCGACAATCAGGGCACTGCCACCGTCCTCTCCACCACCCGCGAGCAGCTCAGTGGGCTTGGCGCAGGCGGACTCACCGCAGCCAGCAAGAGCATCGACCCGCAGGGAAATGTCACCAGCCAATCGACCATCATCAACCGTGCCACCCGCACCGTCACCACCACCACCGATGTCCCGGATTCCAATCTCAATGCCGTGGAAATCACCATTGATGGGAAACCCTACTCCAGCACCAGCACCACTGTTTCCACGCCCACCGTCTTTAATACTTACGATCCTCTGGATCGCCCCACCACCGTCACGTCTCCACGAGGCATCGTCACCACCACCGCATACGATCCGGCGACTGGCCGCGTCACCAGTGTGACCCAAGCAGGCAGGCAAACCTCATACACCTACTACCCGGCAGGCACTCCGGGTGCTGGGAAAGTCGCCACCGAAACACTTCCAGACACCAAGGTCATCCGCACCTCCTACACCCTGCGCGGAGAGGACTTCCGCGTCTGGGGCGGTGCCACCTACCCCTTGGAGCGGACCTATGACGCATACGGGCAGCTTCAATATCTCAAAACCTACCGGGCAGGCACCGGCTGGACGGGCACCACTTGGCCCGCCGCCCCCGGCACGGCTGACACTACCGAGTGGAAGTATTTTGAAGCCACCGGCCAGCTCCATCAGAAGCTCGATGCCGCAGGCAAGGCAACCACCTATACCTACTATCCTGATGGCAAGATGCAAACCCGCCAGCGTGCCCGCGGCCCCGAGACCACCTACACCTGGAACAACCGTGGCCTCCCCGAGTCCACCACACACAGCGACGGCACGCCCTCTGTATCCACAATCTACGACCGGGCGGGCCAGCCAAAAACCCTGGTGGACGCAGCAGGCACCCACACCTATGATTACAGCGTGCCACTGAAAACCACCGAAACCATTGTTGGCGGCATTCTCGGCGGCGTCAGCCGCAGTGTCACTCAGGATACTTACGAGCGGCTATCCGCCTTCAGTGTCACGTCCGGTGGTGCCACCCATGCGACTGGCTACCAATACACCTCTGCCTCGCGCTTGGACATCGTTTCCACCGGCGCGGAAAGCGCCACTTACGCCTACCTCGCCAATTCCGATGCCATCCAGACCCTCACCTTCAAGTCCGGCGGCACCACCCGCCTCACCACCGCCCGGACTTACGATACCTCCGACCGCCTCGACGGCGTCACCAACACCTACGGCAGCTCCCAGCTCCAGACCTTCGGTGTTTCCGAATTCGATGCCATGAACCGCCGCAAGAAAATCACCCGTGAGGACAACACCCGCTGGAACTACGGCTACAACGACAAAGGCGAAGTCACCTCCGGCATCCGAGAAAAATCCGTCGCACCGAACACTGCCGTCCCCGGTTGGAATCACGGCTACACCTTCGATGAAATCGGCAACCGCCTCAGCGCCACCATTAATGGCCGGGTCTCCACCTACACGCCCAATTCCCTCAACCAATACGAAAGCCGCACCGTCCCCCGCGCCTTCGATGTCATCGGCAAGGCATCCACCACCGCCGCAGTCACCGTCAACACCCTAGCTACCACTCGGCTCGACGAGTATTTCTACAAGGAACTCCCCGCAGGCAGCGGAGCCGTGCATGTCCCCTACAGCGTCGCCGCCACCGATGGCACCGCCACCACCACCCGCAGCGGCGGAAAATTCCTCCCCGCCACCCCGGAGAACTCCACCTACGATTTCGACGGGAATTTGACATCCGACGGCCGCTTCACCTATACTTGGGACGCGGAAAACCGTCTCATCGCCATGGAAACCCTCGCCCCTGTCCCCGTCGCAGCAAAACGCAAGCTCGCCTTCGCCTACGATGCCATGGGTCGCCGCATCCGCAAGACCACCTGGCACGGCACCTCCGGCGGTAACTGGCAATCCCAGCTCGACCTCCGTTTCCTCCACGAACTCGGCGGCTGGAACATCCAAGCCGAAATCACCGCCGACAGCAAATTCCTCCGCACCTACACTTGGGGAACCGACCTAGTAGGGCTGGGCGGCTCGCCCAGCCGTGACTCGGCAGGCGGCGTCGGCGGGATCCTCTTCACCAAGATACACCCAGACAACAGCATCCACGCCAACGGTATGGACCTCAATGGCAACGTCACCCTGCTGGTCAGCGCCACCACCGGCCTGTCCACCGCCACCTACGACTACGGCCCCTTCGGCGAGTCCCTCCGCGAAAGCGGGGAATATGCGAAGCTGAATCCTTACCGCTTCTCCACGAAGTATGCGGACGATGAGACGGGGCTGCTAGACTATGGGCATCGTTACTACGTCCCATACTTGGGAAGATGGCCATCTAGGGATCCGATTGAGGAGATTGGTGGAATGAATTTACACAATTTTTCAAAAAACAACGGGGTGTCTAATTACGACTATTTAGGAATGTGGAAAGAGGATTCACATTACAACATAATAGACAATTGGCTAGATAACAGCATTGATAAACTACCATCAGGCTCAACTTGGAATTCATACAAATGGCACTGTTTGAAATTCAACGTTAGATTTATTTTGAAAGACGGAAATGATATTTTAGATGGCACAGGGGGGCACATTTGGTCAGGTTTCATAGAAGCTCAGTCCGTAGAAAATTCATACCAACACGCGATGCGTAGCCCAGATCAGACAGTCGAACAAGCCGAAGAAAAAATGAAAAAATTTATTACCGAGCAAACAAAAGCAGCAAAAAACCTAGCTGATAAAGCTCGTAAAAATGTTAATTCGACAAACAAATTTACAATTTTTCTCGCTCAACAACAAATGGTTTCGGCTATTAAGCGTCTGGGGAAAGCTCAACATCCTATTGCTGATTCTACATCTCCGGCACACACTGGATTTCAAATTTGGGATGGTCTTTCACATCCGCTTAAAGCGAAGAAACATGCAGACAGAGAAACTCCAGAAATTTATGGCAACCAAAATCCCCGCCCTTACATCAAAGTCAAAACAGAAATGCAATCATATCTTGATGCAGTTCTTGAAGAATAGCTGGCTGAAATTACTTTTGTTATGTTTAGTAGTAGCGGGAGTGATTTACTTCAAGAATAAAATAGCATCAAAGAATTTAATTACCCACGGCACTTCTGAAAATTTAGGCGCTTTATTAAATGTACATTCGAGTGAAACTAAATGGCTGATAGTTAATGGCACAAAATATAATAATGTTACAGGGCACCCCCCATTTTACCTTGCGTTACCTAATGAAAGCTACATTTTTTTTGTTGAAATCAAAAATCAAAGAAAATCAAATGAAACTCGAACGGCGCATTTGATTTCAACGAAAGATACAAAAAAATTTAAGTTTGAAGGGATAACGAATAAAATTGGCGAAAGTATCAATCGAAATAATTCAGAGGATTTTACAATTATTAAAAAAATGGATAAAATATTAATTGTTACAGAGGTTGTTGGTGATTTCAAAAGAAGATTTACTTTTGATCTTGATGAAAATAATTATTTCGTTAGAGAATGGCTTGGAATGGAAGATCCATGACCGGGGTCATGACCGGGGTCAGGCTCGATAGGGTCAGTCCCGAATGGCGCTAACTTAAGGGGTATTTGGGATAAAACCGACTCTTTGGGGTAGGCTCTAGGACCGGGGTTCTGAAACGCTGGAAACCTCGGGAAATCAAG
>JAYVJI010000080.1:0-9904 GCA_043769435.1 Verrucomicrobiota bacterium | reverse complement strand
GAATGCAGATCAACAGGCGGTCTATGACTGGCAAAAAGTCCAGAGTGAACTGCCCGAGCCCCGTGCCTACGGAGCCAGCGCTTCCACGGCAGATGGATTGCTCATCATCGGCGGATGCACCATGGGGACGGTCCATGACTCCTGCCTTTTGCTCTCATGGGACGCAGCCAGTTCCTCCGTCAAAATCACTGAATTTCCAAAGCTGCCGAAACCTCTGGCTTGCCATACAGCCGTGGTGGTCAACAATACCGTATACGTTCTCGGCGGGTGCCATACCATGCCCGACGGTCAGGCTACGTCCACATTCCTTTCTTTGGATCTCAAGAAAAAGGACGCCGGTGCTGCGTTTCAGTGGCAGGAACTGACCCCATGGGACGGACCGGCCAGAAATTTTCCTGTGGCAGCGGCCTGCCTGGAACAAGAGGGCGAGGGGATCTATCTCTGCGGCGGCAGGAACCGGGGGGGGGATCCTGACTTTCTGACCGACCTTCACCGGTATCGCCCGGCTAAAAAGGACTGGAGCCTGCTGGGTGATGTCGTGGACAAGGCCGGTCATCCGTCGGCAGTGATGGCAGCACCTGCCTTCCACGTCCCGCCGCACCACTTCATTGTTGTCAGCGGCGTAGACGAGACCCTAACAAAGCTGCTGGAGGAAAACAGCAGGGCGCTGAAGGACCTTGACGATGCTGAGTTGACCCGCCGGA
Source organism: Verrucomicrobiota bacterium (assembly GCA_043769435.1). Taxonomy (GTDB): domain Bacteria; phylum Verrucomicrobiota; class Verrucomicrobiia; order Verrucomicrobiales; family V1-33; genus JAYVJI01. Next base: position 9,200 of record JAYVJI010000080.1, on the reverse strand, counting down.
AGGAATACATCGGCACACTTCAAGCCCGCTACCCTGGTTATGCCCGCACCGTACTGGGCTATGATGCTCAGGTAGGTGAGTGGAATAACATCGGCTCATTTCCCGGAGATGCCTGCCTGACAAATCCTGCGGTGAACTGGGATGGTCAGATCGTGATCCCCGGTGGAGAAACTGCCCCAGGCAGGCGTTCCGGCACTATCTGGCTGGCTACGGTGAGGAAAAAGGCAGCAATAGCTGACTAACAAATCAGACCTCTCGCTCTATGCCCCCTAATCCCAGAAGAATAGCACTGGTGGCCCACGACCACCGGAAAGATGAGTTGTGCGAGTGGGCTGTCACTCACCGGAAGTTGCTAGAAACGTGCACGCTGTCAGCCACGGGCACCACCGGCCAGCGCTTGAAACTGGCGTTGCAACTTCCTGTCCGCTGCTACTTGAGCGGCCCGCTTGGAGGGGATCTGCAGATCGGGGCACTGATCGCCACAGGCAAGCTGGACGGGCTCATTTTTTTCTGGGATCCACTGACGGCGCAGCCTCATGACCCGGACGTGAAGGCACTGCTGCGGGTCTCGGTTTTGTATAACCTGCCATTTGCCTGCAATGAAGCGTCCTCCACACTCTTGCTCCACTCCTTGGTGCCCACGCCCGGTTGATCCATCATGAGCGGTATAGAAATAAGGTGGCTGGGCAGCATCAGCTTCTCAGAGGGACTGGCTAGGCAAGAGGAGATAGTAGCCAGGCACAGGGCTGGTGAGTGCGCAGACACCCTGCTCCTGCTGGAGCATGAGCCGGTTTTCACGATCGGCCGCACCAAGGACCGGAGCAGTCTCCCAGCCGATCTATCGCTGTTGCCAGCACCGCTTGTCGAGACAGGAAGAGGAGGGAAGGCAACGTGGCACGGTCCAGGTCAGTTAGTAGGGTACCCTGTTTTAGACCTTACCCGCTATGGGCAGGACCTTCACAAATACTTGAGAGGGTTAGAAGATGGGCTCATTCACGGCTGTCGACTCACAGGGGTGGCTGCTTCACGCCGGGAGGGCCTGACGGGAGTCTGGGTAGAGGATCGGAAGCTAGCAAGCATTGGGGTGGGCGCGCGGCAGTGGATCTCCATGCATGGGTTCGCCCTGAATGTCTGCGGAGGAATGGAGGGGTTCGAAGCAATCACTCCATGCGGCCTGTCCGGAGTGACCATGACCTCCCTCGAACGGGAAGGGAAAGTCTTTGCCGGAGTCCAAGAAGCTGCCGGGTTTTTCGGCCCCGGCGTTGTAGCTTCGCTTCAGGCCTTGGCTGGCTGAAGGGGCATTGCCATGGCCGCAAGACAGGTGTCAGGGGCATTGCCATGCATTTCCGCCGGCGGCTCCAAGCTCTCATCAGGAATGTTCAGAGGAGCCGCCGGGTGCTGTCAGGTTGTTAGACCTGGTCAGCCTTTTTTGGAGGCCTTTTTGGCTGCTTTCTTTGCAGCGACTTTTTTTGCCGGTGCTTTTGCGGTGGCGTCTTTAGCTGCTGGTTTGGCTCCGCCCTTCTTTGCCACAGCCCGCTTACGACTGGCTGCCTCCTGACGGATAGGCGGCAAGAGGGTAACGAGGTGGTCACGGTATTCCTGGGCAGCTTTCAGCGCCTTCGGACGTCCAGAATTGACTTTGTCAGCAAAGAATTTTTGCTCAGTTTTTCCTTTGAAGGTCACCCGGACATACCAGCCATGGTTCTTCTTGGCAGGCTGATCGATACGGCTGACTCCATACATGGCACGTGGTGGTGGTATAGGCATAACGGTTTGTGTGTTGTGGTGATCCGGTACATCCCGGTGGTTCATACTCTAACCCTTACATCGCATGACTGCAAGCTTTTTGCTGTATTTGATTACAAATTGATGAATGAAACTGGGTGCATGATCTGCGTGGGGCATTTTTCCAAATGCCCATGGACACCGCAGCAGGGCGCGAACTTCAAACCTTGATCGACCCAATATTACTTTGCATTTAAAGGACTTCAAGATCCACCCCCAAGTCCAAGAGTTTTTGACGCAGCGTATCCGCTCTAGCCAGCGCAACTTCTTTCAGGCCCCTCTCTACTTTCTTCATCTGGAGCGCCGGCTGGGCGCAGGCCCCGCTCGGCACGGTTGTTGGCGGGCTCGATGTCCTCGCCTCCAACCGACGAATCATCCGGATCAACTCATTAATCGATAGCCGCTCGAGTTCTTCGTCGCTCACTTTCATGCAGGTGGATGGAGACGATGGACCAAACTTCGGATATAAATGATATAAATGATTTTAATGATGAGTGCCAAGCGACGCTAATCAATTACCTTTTTGTTCATGATCCCGCCGGGAGGCACGCCCGCTGGACTGCGGCTGTCACCTCCGCGGCGTCAATGGTTTCCGCAGTGCGGCTTTTCAGGCTCTTCACCTGCACCGCAGGAAACTCATCGCCATAGACAACGGCGGTCTGTGCATTGAGGAGTTCTGCATTCTGGAATTGCTTTGCCACTTTTGTCTTGGTCATGGCATAGTCTGCACTCAGCCCGGCGCTGCGCAGGGCGGCCAACCCCGCCAGCGCAGCCGGGCGCTGAGCTTCACTGGCGACCACGACATAGGCATCCAGTCGGCTGTTCTCCTGAAGCCAAAGGTCCATCAGAGTCTTGGCGTGTGGTGTCTCCCGTATGAAATTCCCTATCACCATGTCGCCCATGGCAAATCCGCAGGCGGGGAGATCCGTCCCACCTATCAAGTCGCACAAGTTATCATAGCGTCCCCCTCCAGCCACGGCCCGCATGGATCGGCTGCGGTCGAAGATTTCAAACACGATGCCAGTATAGTAAGCCAGCCCCCGGACGATACCGGGATCAATCTCCACGCTCTCACCCATGCCCCGCGCCGCGAGATCAGCAATGACTGCCTCCAGCGGTGCGTAGCCCGCTGCCTTGCCGGAAATGAATGCCTGCACGGCCTCCAGCGTGGTCCCCAGCGTCGCCAGCTTGGCGCTGGTCACTGGTTCCTTCTCGCGCTCTAGCTTGTCGATGATCTGAAGAAAGGCCGGCAGCTGGGCAGGATCGATCTTTTCCTGATCCAGAAAAGTGCCCCAGACATTCCGGTCACTGAGCCGGATAATGTAGTCTTCTTTTTGAAACCCGAGGCTGCGCATGGTCTCCACTGCCACGGCCAGCAACTCAGCGTCAGCAGCTGGCGAAGGCTCCCCGAGGATGTCGCAGTTGAACTGATAAAACTCCCGTCCGCGGCCTTTCTGCGGGGTCTCATAGCGGAAACAGGACCCTATCTGAAACCACTTCATGGGCTTGCGGAAATCACGCTGGCTGGCCGCAGCCATGCGGGCCAGGGTAGGCGTGGTTTCCGGGCGGAGCGCCACTCCGCGGTCCCCGCCGTCTGTGAAATGGAAGAGTTGCTTTACAATTTCCTCGCCGCTTTTTCTTTTGTAGAGGTCCACCGGCTCCAGGACCGGCCCCTCGTATTCCGCAAAACCGCACCTGCGCGCCACGCTCCGCCACCGCTCGAAAAGGTAATTTCGTGCGGCGCAGTCGGCTGGATAGAAGTCCCGGAAGCCGGGGAGATTTTGAAATGTAGACATGAAGAATGAAGGTGAAAACGAGGGCAGGCCTAGGCTGAGCGAGGTGGGAATTTTTGACTTGGCCGCCAGCAGGCAGACAGGATCAATGAGCGGACGGCGTGTCCTGCCCGCTGCGTCCAAACCGCTTCCTGAGCAAAAAGACAACCGCCTTCCACCGCCGGCGGACATGGCCTCCGCGCCAGCGGTGAGTGAGCCGTGCTAGGCGCGCCATGGCCTCACGCTTGAGCCCCGCTGCCAGGATCCATGGGCGGCTTTCCTTCACCGTTTTATAGAGCCAGGCTTTACTGCGGAGAATCCACTCATAAAGCGCGCGAAACCAACCGACAGTGAGGAGCACAGGACGGGTCACCGCGAAAAGCCGCGCCAGTATCGCAGTGCCCAGCAGCTTAGCGCCAATAAGGATGCCTGCCCCCGCTGCGGCGTGCCCTTTGGCAGTGATGGCGATGGCGAAAAGATTCACCGGCAACAAAATGAGGCCTGGCAGAAAAAAAAAAGCCATGGCCCCGGAGGCCGGGAGAGTGCCCAGCCAGCGCTCCAACCGCCGCAATACCGGCAGGCGGGCCACCATCGCCATGACCGCAGTCAGGCGCTTCCACAGCCATTCCTCTACTAACATAAACAGGGCCGCCACCGCTATCATAGGCGGTGTAAAAATGGCTCTGACAAATCGGCGGAACATAGGGCTCCAGCCATGGAGCGACACCAGTGGCGCGCAAGGGTGGAACCGGATCAGAGCCCCAGTTCTCTGCGCCGCGCCACCGGCAGTGCCCCCACGACCAGCGCATAAGAGTGGAGGATGAGTTCACGCAGCAAAACCCCGGGCACGCTTCCGTCCAGCTGGATGGTGTTCCAGTGACGCTTGTTCATATGATAGCCGGGCGTGATCGCGTCATAATTTTCCCGCAACTCAAGCGCCCGGTCCGGATCACATTTCAGATTGATCCGGGAGGGAAACTCCCCGGGGACTGTCAGCGCGAACACCTTCCCAGCCACCTTCATCACGAGGACATCTGGCCCGAATGGAGTCGTGGCCTCCGCCTGGGGCAGAGCATGGCATAATTCGATAGCGCTGGAAAGATCCATGCCTGCCACTACGTCCTTGCCTGGCATGAGTCAAGCTTCCCGGATATGACCGCAGGAAATTTTGCGCCGCTGACCCTTTGCATTTGCGGAATTTCAGTACATGGAAAGCCATCCTTTTCGTAATTTTTGTAATCCCAGTCCCCACAGTCATGATCTCCAGGTTCCTTCCCCTTTGTTTTGTGCTCACCGGTTTACCCCTGGCAGCCACCGCGCAGGATGTACCCACACCCAGAGCTGAACCCGTGCCCGAAGCGGATGACGCCCGGCCCCCAAAAGCTGAGCCGGTCTCCGAGCCTGACAACGGTGAGCCCGTGCCGAAGGCTACCCCGGTGGACGACCCCCCAGCGCCAGATGAGCCTGATGAATCCGAAACCCACAGCGCGGAGCTGGCTGCAAACCAGCCAACAAAGCCTCAGGTAATCCCAGAGGGCCTTGCTGATAAGCAAGGGAACTACGCGCCTATTCCTGATAACAAAACAGACACGGACACGATCGTGCGGATCCAGATACACCTTGATCAAAATAACCATGGTCCTGGTTACATAGACGGCAAGCTGGGTGAGTTCGGCAAAAAGGCGGCCAGCGTATACAACCAAGTGAGAGGCATCCCTGTGGGCAACTGGTATCCATTGATCAAGGCCAGTGCCAAAACCGTCCCTCAGCCCTACACGACCTACAAGATCACTGCTGGCGATTTCAGGTTTGTCATCCCGGTAGTGCCCTCCAAGCCCAAGGATCAAGTGAAGCTGAAATACCTCGGGTATGGCGGGATCGGCGAGTTTGTGGCTGAACGGTTTCATACTACTGAGGACTACTTGGCGGAATTGAATAAGGGCGGAAAGAGCCCGTCCCGCTGGAAGGCCGGGGATGTGGTCAAAGTTCCTAACGTCAAACCTTTCGAGTTGGAAAACGTCAAACAGCACTCCTCATTTCCCAAGGATTCCGTTTTGAGCACCCATGCCGTGGTTGTGGATATCGCGGCCCGCGTGGCGATCTTTTTTGATGACAATAAAAAAGTGATCGCCAGCTTTCCTATCACTCCCGGCAAGGCCAAGTTCATCCAGTTCGGGGAGTGGAAACTGACCACGATGATAACAACTCCCGAATTCCGCTGGGACAAGGAAATGCTGGAAAACGGAAAGCGCAGCGGCGAATACTTCCAACTGCCCATCGGCCCTAACAGCCCCGTCGGCATTTTCTGGACCGGCACCAGCCGCACCGGCATAGGCCTGCACGGCACCAGCAGCCCACACACCATCGGGCGCAGCGAGAGCCATGGCTGCGTCCGCTTTGCGAACTGGGACGCCATCCGCCTGCCCACGATCATCCGTCCCGGCGCGCGGCTCGTCATCCGTTAGTCCTCAGCCGGAAGGGCCAAAGTCCATAACGGAAGAGGAAGAGGAAAGAGGGGCGTATAAGCCAGTGCGGAATCGCGGGGCAAGGCGTCTCAACCTTTATGGTAAATTCGGAAAATTCAGCAATTGGAAAGCTGGTAGAAATAGTCCCACAATCCTGATATTCTCTAAAAAATGCGACTCAATTATGTTGACACCACAAGATGTTGTGGGAAGGATGGTGGACCTATACCAATTGATGCGTTGCCCGAAGTGCCAGATTCTTGAAGACAAAGTCATAGACTCGCGAACCGCGCGGGATGGTTCCGCCATCCGCCGTCGGCGGGAGTGCCTCGGATGCGGGAATCGCTACACCACTTATGAGGTCATAGAGCAGGCAGAGATCCTCGTAGTGAAGCGGAATCAGACCCGCGAGGCGATGAACCGCGAAAAACTGCTCCGGGGACTGGTCAAAGCCTGTGAAAAACGCCCGGTGAGCATAGGGGTGCTGGAAGTGGCAGCGGACGAAATCATAGCCGGACTGGAAAGCTGTGGAGAAAGGGAGATCGAGAGCCGGATGATCGGTGCCAGGGTGATGGATAAGCTGCACGCCATCGATCCGGTGGCCTACGTCCGCTATGCCAGCGTGTATCGCCAGTTTCAGGATGTGGGGGAATTCATTGATGAGATCGAATCCATGCAGCACCGCGTGCCCCGGACCGTCCCGCATCCAGAACTTTTCCAGCCATAGCCTCAACGCCTTTTTTCTCTTCCAACACTACTCAAATATGGTCGCACTTCCCTCTCAAATGCCGCTCATCACCGTCGGACGCTACACTCTACCTGGCTGCGAGGCGGCTTGGGTGGAGTCCTGTATCCGCCGAGCCGCCACTGATGCCGGGCATGACGACTGGTGGTTCGCGGCGGATATCGCGAAGAGCGTCGTGGTTTACCTGCGGGACCGTTTCCCCGGGACTGCGATCACGCTGGAGGAAATGACCGCTAGGCTGCGGTCCACGCTCCATAAAATAGGGTTCACGGACATCGGTGCCCGGATCGCCCTGCGACCCGAAACCCTCACCGTGAGCCTGCATGATCTGGCGCTGGAGGCGGAAGGCGTGGAATTGTTGTTCTATAGCCTGCTGGAAGCTAGAGTGGCAGAACTCCGTGAGATAGGAGTGCAGCGGCTTTCACTCACGCAGATCCGGGAAGGAGTGAAGCATCTGCAGTCCGCCCGGTGCTGGACAGCAGCCTGTGAAAACATGGAATCAATGATCCTTTCCTACCTTCAGGTCCGGTTGGCCAGTGCTCCTGATTTTACGGTGGAACTCATCAGCAACAGACCCTGAGACCGCCGCAAAGTACCGCAACTGCGGGCTTGAGAGATGGCTGACGGCGGCACATGTGGCCCCTTATCCGGCCAGAAATGCCGGCACCTACTAACACAACAATTGTCATGAAACGCATACTCTTTATTTCCACACTGGCTGCCGCCGCGCTCTACACTGTCCATGCCGCAGACAAGGACGCTGATGGCTGGATCTCCCTCTTTGACGGCAAAACCCTCGACGGGTGGAAGTCCAATGAGGAGGCCCCCAATGTCTTCACCGTGAAGGACGGAGCCATCCTCGTGAAGGGCGGCCGCGCCCACTTATTCTACAGCGGCGACGTGCAGGGAGCGAAGTTCAAGAACTTCGAATTCAAAGCGAAAGTGATGACCAAGAAGAATGCCAACAGCGGCATCTATTTCCATACCCAGTTCCAGCAAAGCGGCTGGCCCGAAAAGGGATACGAGTGCCAAGTGAACAACTCCTTTGACAAGGATCCGCGCCGCACCGGCAGCCTCTACGCGGTGAAAGACTTTACCGCGACTCCTTTTAAGGACGATACCTGGATGGACTACCTCATCAAGGTGGATGGTAAACACATCACCATCACGGTGAACGGCACCGTCACCGCAGACTACACAGAGAAGGAAAGTGACGAGCGTTCCAGTGAAGAACAGAAAAAGAGCCGCTGGGTCAGCGAAGGCACCTTCGCTTTTCAGGCCCATGATCCCGGCTGTGAGGTCTACTATAAGGACATCATGGTGAAACCGCTCTAAAGCACGGACGGAGCATTGACTGGCAGAGCGGGAGGAGGAAGGGATTTTCCTGACCCCTCCCGCTTTCCTGTTTTATCAACCGCTGGCCGGGCTCCGAGGGCCTGAAAAAATGCCGCAGCCATGCAAGTAAGGCGCTATGTCACGCGATGACTTCCATATGAATGATACTGAAGTTTCACCTGCATCGCCCTCCAGCGACTTGTCGCTGCAGACGAGGCACAGCCTGTTGAGCCGGCTCAAACTCGGGGACGATCAGGCAGGATGGCGCGAGTTTTTTGACCGCTACTGGCGATTGATCTACGGGTTCGCCCGGAAATCCGGAATGAATGATGCGGATGCTCAGGACATCGTGCAGGAGGTCATGCTCTCGATTACTAAATCCCTAGCCGACTATAAGCGGCAGCAGGGCGGGTCGTTCAAGGGCTGGCTGCTGACGATCGTACGGCGGAGGATGGCGGACCACTGGCGCCGCCGCCTGCCCAAAGAACAGCTGACCGTTCCCCTGCCGGAGCAACTTTCCAGCCTCGGGATGGAAGATGCCGCCCTAGAGCGCATCTGGCAGGAGGAATGGGAGGGGAGGATATTTGAAGCCGCAGCCAGCAGGGTGCAGCAGCGCGTGGGAGCCCGAAATTACCTCATCTTTGACATGCTGGTGCGCCAGCGCACTCCCCTGCGGGATGTCTGCCGCACCCTAGGCGTAAATGCCGCCCAAGTCTACCTAGCAAAACACCGAGTGGGCAGGATGATGCGCCAGGAAGTGGAATCCCTCGGAGCCGGTCTCGAGTGATTATGAGCCAAATGATCGAGTCAGATTGGCTGCTCCAACCGCTGTTTCCGGGCTTAGGTTAGGTGAGCGCAGCGCCCCGTGGTTACGGCTTGAAAGGCAAAACCTCTAGGCTAGGCAGGTCATCCCCTTCCCCCGCCTTTTCTTTTGATAGCAGCCTTCCGGGAAAGCCCGCCGGGGCCGCGAACACTTCAAAATTTGAAGTCCCGTTACGATCCCACGAGACCGCCCTGATGGCGTAGCTGCCCCGGGTCAACTTGATCTCGCCGATGCATTCCTGCGAAGATGAAGTCGTCGTGCGTCTTGAGAAAAGG
>JAYVJI010000079.1:0-4383 GCA_043769435.1 Verrucomicrobiota bacterium | reverse complement strand
AGTCGCCAGCATGTGGCGGAACGCGTGGGTGCTGAACGCGGGATCGAGCCGGGCCATGCGGATGTATTCCAACAGCTTTTTGTGCCAGCCGTTTTTCTGTAAGGGTTTGGCGAACCGGTTGAGGAACAGGGTTTGCTGTTCTTGGCTCGTCGTTGTTAGCGCAAGGCGGGTGGCTGGTTGCAGGAGGACGGGGCGCACGTCGGCAAGGTAGCGCTGGAGCCAGTAGGCGGCGTGAGCGCCCATGGGCACGAGCTGGGCGCGGGCGTCTTTGCCACAGCGCACGGTGATGAGGTTTTCGGCAAAGTTGAGGTCGTCCACGGTGAGGGCGATCAGTTCGCTTAAGCGCAGGCCGGTGGCGTAGAACGTCTCGAGGATGGTGCGGTCGCGGAACCCTAACGGGTTGTGGACGTCGGGTTGTTTGAACAGACGCAGCACTTCGGCGGGTTTTAATAACACGGGCGGCAGGAGCTTGGGGAGGCGCGGCAGGACGATGACGCTGCACGGATCGAGGGCGATTTTTCCAGTGTGATGGAGGAACCGGAAGAAGTTTTTCAAGGCGGTGAGCCGGTTGATTTGGCTGCTGCAACTGAGGCGCTCGCCGGTTTTGGCGCTGATGGTTTCGAAGTTCGCAGCTTGACCGGGTCAGCGGGATGGAAGCAAGCTGCGAAGCTGATTGCAGCGGCTTTGCCGCCATCGTTTGAAAGACAAGCACAGCTTGTTTTTGCGAAGCAAAACCAACACCAAACCACACGCAGCGAACGAGCAGCATTCAGGGAGGGGACCCGGAAAAAGTTTGGGCGGAGGGGACTTCAACCACTCACAGGATGCCACCGCCCAAAGTTTATACGGGGAGGATGCCTTGACGCGCGCGGAACCGCCGCGACCGCGATGAAGGAGCGGCTGACTTCCAAGCGGAGGCAACGAAGGCGAGGCACGAGCCGAAGTGGTGCGCAGCAGCCGCAGCGCGGGGGCTGCAGGCACGGGGTGAGGCACGAACCCGGTGCCGGAGGCGGGGCGCGGAGCTTTTAAAACGAGGGGGCTGGCCGGGGCCGGTGGTGGAAGGCGAGCGGAGCGAGGGCCGGGGGGGCGGCCTGCGAGGAACGAGCACCTGCAACCACGGGCCCCGGCGGGGTGCGGAGCGCGAGGGACGAGCCTTACTTGTGAGGCGAGAAGTGGACGCCCCCGGCACCCAAGACGCCACCGAGCCGAACGGGGGCCGGTTGCCTGAAGCGCCTCACTATGCGGCGCGGATCACGCTGCGCCTGCCACCACCCACCAGCTCCACCGAAGCGACCGACTCCCGAACCAGACTACGCCCAGCCGCATAGTGCCAAGCTCAGGCACCGGGTGGTGCGGAGCTTCCGCGGTGAATCGGGGGGGTGAGGATTTTGCTATTCTATTCTGATTAATGGCGTGCGTTCTTGCTTGATCCAGCCCGATGAGGTGGGGATTTTCTTGCCGGGGAAGACCGGGTGGGCGTCGGTTTCCAACATCCGCTGCAGCCATGCCGTGAAGGTTTGGTCGCTCACAAAACGATCCCCATCTTTGCCCAGCAAGATCGGTTCTCCGATGTCCCCGTAGTCCCACGAATACACGATGTCCATTTTGCTGTAGTCTTCATTCCACCGGAACGCGAAATGGGCTGGTTCTTCGACAACTCGCGCAAAATAAAAAATTCTGTGGGCCGCCGTTTCCGGCACATCCCACGCATCGCGAAAACTTTCGTCACCTCGAATTTCTTCCGCATCGAGAAGTCGTATCGGATTTCTGCCTGCGATGATGTATTCCGAATAAAGTGAACAGAACTCCATGTAATCTGCGGGTAGTGGTATTCCCCACTTTACAGCTAAATCTTTCTGAGTCCCCGGGCCCCGCAGGCACATGTCCGAGCAGATAATTTGCTTTTTACGTGGTCGATAGAGTGGCTTATTTCTTTTGTCGCATGGACTCAATTGTTGTTGATTTTCATAATCACTTTCCAAAGTAATTAGTCTGCCATTCGGCGGTATTTCATAAGTGCGCATCGTCTTGAGCCTTTGCTCAAGCAGTGGTATCATTCCGCAGATATTCATAACGTTTTTAAGTTTCACCATCCAACCGGCCAAGGTTGCCCCTCCACGGGGACGCCCTCCCGCACGTCATCAATGTCTTTGTATTCACGGAGTTCTTGACCAAAACGGACAAAGACATTTACCACACCAGGCACAGCGGTGGGCACGATGTAATCCACCTCTCCTTCATCCACGTGGCCCACCATCCCACCGGCACCGTAAGCTGCCCAGTAGTAGGGGTCGCCTTCCTTAATAACCTCGCCACTGCGCAGCTCGGCTAAATCCACAGAACCCTCTGGATCCCAAATTTGGAAATCAATCCGGGCTTGCCCTTCCAGCATGGCATCCACGCCAGATGGGGTGATGTCAAAGAACTCGGCAGCAGCGGCTTTCGGGCCGTTGGTGATAAGCGTCCATGCTCCGATTACAGCACCAACGGCCTTATGTTTTCTCGCCAGTGTCCTGCCGCCTTTGCCCGCCTTGCTGGCCAGCATTCTGAGTATCTTCGTGGTTTTGTGAGCGCCATCTGTCAGTTTGGGACCTCCATACTTGGCGATGACTTTTACAAACGCGTCGCGAGTGCTCTTTTTAGTGTTATAGTTAACCGGGTTGCTTGGATTGACGTGATACTTTCTGCAAAGGCTCTCTGGATCACTTGGGTCGAGCACTTTGGCAAAAATATTCTCTCGTGCCGTTGCGACGTTAACCCCCGCCTTTAGATTACCACTTGATGTTGTGAACTGATCCAACACCGCTTCCAAATCAGCATTCCATCCGTGACTGAATTTGCCGTGTCTGCGGGCATCGATGGGAATGGTGAAATCATCAATTTTGAAACCAGGCATTAACTTCTCCAGCCTTGTTTTGAACTTCTTTGGAAACAAATGATGGTGTTGGATATTTTTTGATGTTTTATCCACCTCCACGTTTCGAATAATCTGCCACGCCTCCTCATCCAGATTGTGGACGGCAAGGTAGCCAAGGTCTTTCAGTGCGGTCCACTGTTGAAGGGAAAGGGTCGAAATACCCTCATCGGAGTAATAGACCACGATTTTCAGTTCCGACTCGTATTGGCCATCTGCGATGGGGAGCAGCCGGGCCTGCTTGCCGGTCCCAGTGGGATTGACTTTTCGATCAAAGTAGTCGCTTTCGATTTCCGAACTCTTGATGCGCACGGTCAACTCCTCCGGTTTGGCAATCGGACGCACTCGGATTTTCTCCCAACTGTCGTCTTCGAGGACGACGGTATTGTCTCCGTTGATGAGGTCCACGAGGGTTTGCGCGGAGACACGGTTGATCTCATCCATGGGCTGGCCGTCGGCTCCGACAAAGGTCAGGCTGCCGGATTTGATGGTGAGCAGATCGGTGGTCCGGGTGCCCATGACCAGCTTCGTCTTCAAATCGTTAGCCTCATCGGTGATGGGAATGCGTTTCAGCGTGGCGCTGGTGGCGTCGTAGTAGAGGAGTTCCTTCCGGGGCGTAGCCAGTGCTTCATTCCAGATGAGGTAGGCGTTCACCTGGCGGGTGGCATCCAGCTTCGGATAGGTGAACCCATTGAGCGTGACGGTATCGAAGGTCTGGGCACCCAACTTGAGCTTAGTGGTGGAGCCTCCGATTCCACCGCCTAAGCGGAAGCTGAAGGGGTGATTGCCCATTAAGGATGCAGCAGGAGCCTTGGTCACCGAAGCCACGGTTTGGGTGACGGAGTAGCTGCCGATGATGCCCGGCTCGTTTTCAAAGAACCGGAACACGCCGGTATTCGCTCCGGTCTCTGTGCAGGTAAGGTGAGGCTGCGCACTGCCCCGGAACCCGCCGGCAAATTCGGAATCTGTGAGATGGCACTGGATCGTCTCCACCTGCGTTGGCTGGGCGGCGTAGGAGATCAGCATTTGAACGGCGAATTGCCGTGGGATGGGCTGTCCGGCTACGGGTGCCGGGGACTTGAACAACAGGGTGGCTGGTCCTGTTTCCGTCAAGGTATAGACTGTGGGTGCTGAACCGACACGTAGGGAGATGGTATTCACAGCAGAGGCAGTAAAGGCCGTCGGGCAGGTGAGAAAATACTCTCTGGTGTAGGCACCCACGCGCGGACCAGGCTGCCGGTGTTCTGTGAACTCAACAATAATTTCACCGCTCCCTTTGATCCCGGCGGCATTCGCTTCCGTTTCGACGCGGATGGATGCGATGCCTGAAGCGGGAACAGTGACACTGATCGATGGGAGTGTTATTTTTGCCGGGTAGTTTCTCCAAAGCGCAGCGGCACCATCCGTTTGGCGTGTGAGATTGATCACCCGGTCTTCCTCTCCATTCACGTAGACGGTTGCCTTGGTGA
>JAYVJI010000078.1:0-3280 GCA_043769435.1 Verrucomicrobiota bacterium | reverse complement strand
CCCAAGTCCTCCAATAAGTCCGAACTCGTCGTTCACTCCAATGTACTGTGCCAGTCGCAAAACATGCGCTCCCCCAAAACCTGAAGTTGCAGTCACCGTTCCAGAACTCAAGACTTCGAACTTAAGGTAGTCCATCGTGTCGCCTCTCACTCCGAGTGTGCTGCCACTTCCATTAATAACCCCTTCAACCCGAACAAAACCGGGTGAAGAGAAAACAGCGGCGGCGGAAATGGAAGGCCAGAGTAACATCCAGCCCAAAATAAATACTTGAGAGATTTTCATGGGTTTGGAACGTAAAAGCCTCCGGATTGCATGCCGTTTTTGAATGCACGGGTGCTGGCAGCCATGTATTGAGGATGTAGTTGGTGCTGCGGTTCCAGTCTCCCTTGTTGGCATCGGCGGTAAGGTAAGAATAAAGGGAATTTCCCACCACCCATCAAGTATATGATATGGGTACGTATCTTGGACGATCCGTCGAGCGGTTTTTTGGGAAGTTCGATCCCGCGTGAAAATCCGCCTCCTGCATCAGCGTCGACTTCCCCGCATCCTCCAAGGCATCGCGAATGACGCGAGCCCATGATTTGTCCGCCTTGTTGTAGTTGATGAAATAAACCTTCCGCTTCATGTAGGATACCTTCGGGTTCCTGAACTCTTTCCGGTGGCTGGCTATCCACATATTCCGCGCCGCCATCCCCGCCATCGCCAGTAACGCAAACAGCGCCCCTCCCGCTATTTTTCCCGGAGTTCCCTGTAGAAATTCATTGATCCTGAATTCCTTCCGGGGCAGCGCAGGCTCCGCATCTGGAGCCAGTCGCGCTGACGCTGTGACCAACTTGCGGAAGGCCGGCTTCTGAGCCGCGTTGGGCAGTTCCTCCATGATGTGGCGAAAAATCCGCAGCGCCTCCGGATGGCTTCCGCAGGCCTGCTGCTGCACGGCCAGTTGCTCCAGTGGTGCGGGCACAAACACGAGCGTCAGCCACAGTCTAGTATCGAAATTAGCCATCGCTCCTGAGTGGCCGCACCCATCGCAGATCCCCGGGTGGTGTTCCACGTTTGCCCGGCCCGCATAGCGGGTGCCGCATCCGTTTACGAGAGTTGGCATGGGAGGGAGGAATGAAGCTGGATCATGGTATCTACGATAACACTTTCCCGGGCATTGCCAAGTCCGGCCTCAAGTAAGATTTCCTAGATTATCCGGCTCCAATCAATGCTGGCTCAGGGTGCCCATGGTATCGCCCATGCGTGCGTAGAGTTCTGTGCAGTTGGAGCCGTGGGTGGTCAGGTCAGCGGCGAGGGTGATCCGGCCCGGCTCAAAAATGGAAATGGTGCTGCTGCCGCCGAAGCGGAAGTAACCTTTTTCCGCGCCTTTTGCTACAGACTGGCCAGGCGTGAACGTCTGGATAATGCTGCCTACATTGGTGGCGCCGATTTCCAATAGCAGCACGGTGCCCAGAGCCGGGCCGGCATCCAGCGTCGTGATGACGCGCTTGTTTTCCCAGAGGTAGCTGAGCTGGCGGCGAAGCGCGATGGGGCTGACAGAATACAGCGGACCATTGATCAGGCGGGGCGTTCCGGGAATGCCGGGGCAGGGGAAGTGAAAGCGGTGGTAGTCCACAGGGCAGAGCCGGCTGAGCACCAGCGTGCCATGGGCGTAGCGCTCCGCGAGCGCTGGATCTCCCAGCAGGCGCGCGAGGTCAAATTTCTGTCCCTTCACAAAAACTCCGCTGATATCCGAGGCACGGGCAAAGCCAAGGTGGCGGCCATCTGCGGGAAAGACGATCGCTTCCGGTCCAGCCTGGATGGGCCGGGCCTCCGGCTTGAGCTTGCGGTAAAAGAACTCGTTAAAGGAAGCGAAGGAGGCGGGGTCATCTGCGAATTCTGTGGGATCAAGCCCATAGCGCTGGATGAAGCAATCAATCCGGCGGCGACTGGCGGGCTGGTCCATGCGCCAGCCATACCAGCAGGAAAAACAGGCGCGCTTGACCAGAGTTTCGAGGAAAAAGCGCCCCAGTGGGTTTTCATAGGCGAAGCGCAACGGGCCTTCGCCGTAGATTTCCTCCTGCTCGATTTTGCCAGTGTTGCGGTTGAAGAAGCGGACGGCGGATACGTGGGACATGTGGGACATGTGGGAAAACGGGAATCAGGCAGCGGAGGCAAAAGAGCGCCGCGTGATCAGGAGCAGCAGCAGGACCGGGAGCAGGAGGCCGACGACGGCCCACGGGAAAACGAAGGCCAGACCTGCAGGGAGACTTTCCGGCAGTGGTTGCGCCCTCAGCGTGAGAGTAAAGGAGACCCCTAGGAGCACGGTGAGCACCATGAACAACACAACGGTGCCGCGCATTTGACAGGCCGCCATGGCTGTCCCCGCGATGCAGACACTCCCGGTGAGGGTCCACGCCAGCGCTGAGGAAGGGGCCGTGAGCCATGCACCCATCCAAGCGAAACCCACGCCGCCAATGGCCAGCGAACCGCAGGCCGTGGTCAGCAGGACCCCGAGACAAAAAACCATGAGCACGGGAATGGGCCGCGGATCAGTCCAGCGCGGACAGGGATCCGCCGCTGCGCAATGATGTGCCACGGAGTCCCGCTGACAGCAGGCGATGCAACCCATCGGCAAAATCACCCCACAGAGCGCCGCGATCCCGATCCACGTGCCCGCATCTAGGCTGGCCGCAGCTTCCTCCTGACTGAACATGAACACGGTCAGCGCGAGGATGCCTAACAATACCGGCAGCGCCACTACCCAGCCCAGCGCATGGATCAACGGAGCTGCCCATCGGCGCAGAAAAATGGCCCCGAATCCGAGGCTCAGAAAACCAGCAAATCCCACAGCCCAGGGCAACGCCAGCGCATAGTGCAGCTGACGCTGTCCCCGGCTGACGGCCTCTGCGGCATCCAGCACTTGTGTGGCGGCATGCACCGCAGACCACAGCCCCAGAATGATGAGGACAGCCCCGCAGATCGTCATGCCGGTGCCGGTGCTCTGAGGCTCGGTGTGCGCTGGTTCGCGGGGGAGGGCAGCGGCCCCGCTGCGGTCGGCAGGTGGAAACACCAGCGCGGGAACAGCCTCTGAATCCCCGGAGGGTTTCGCTGCCGGAGGGAACACGCAGTCATCCGCTGTTCCGAGGACCACGGGACTTTCCACAGGATGAACAGCAGACTGCAGCGTGGGAACGCTGCCGGTCTCCACTGCCGTGAATGGGGATGGCTCCTCCTCTGCCGGGACGCTCTCAGGAGTCGGCAGTGTAATGAAATCCGCCGCAGGCCCCGCAGATGTCCG
>JAYVJI010000077.1:0-15164 GCA_043769435.1 Verrucomicrobiota bacterium | reverse complement strand
GTTGGCGGAAATTCAGCAGCAGGATGCCCTGCGCTTTCCGCCATGGCCGCAGGTAAACCTAGCACTTTGTCCGCCCGCCAGCGGTATTCCTGATGCCGCCCGTCTGGGCGCCCTGAAAGTGGATACTCAGGCCATGGCAAAGGCCGTGCCTGTGGACTCGCGGTTGTCCCTGCTAGGCCCTGCCAGTTTTGATGTCCCCCTCCAGTTGAGCTTCCCCGGGGAAGGGTGCCTGCTGCTGGAGACAGCGGAGCATGGCCGGGAAACAGCCATTGCGGCGCTGAACAACGTTATCTTCCGCCTCCTCGCCAGCTCACCGCCTGGACGACTCAGCTTCACCCTCATCGATCCCGTCGGCCTTGGATCAGGGTTTGCCGGGTTGACGCATCTGGCGGACTACGAAGGCGGCCTCATCAACAACCGCATCTGGACCCAGCGTGCCCAGATCGAGACGAGGCTCACCGACTTGAATGAGCATGTCGAAAAAGTCATACAAATGTATCTCCGGAATGATTATCCGGACATTGCCACCTACAATGAGCAGGCCGGCAACATCGCAGAGAAATATCACTTCGTGGTGATCGCGGACTTCCCTGCCAACTTCAGCGAGCCCTCGCTGCGGCAGTTGCTCAGCCTGCTGACCACTGGTCCGCGGTGCGGTGTTTACACCTTCATCCACTGGGATACCCGCCAGCTGCTGCTCGACTCCACGCTGCCGGACGAACTGCGGCGGGCAGCCGTGCGCATCATCGGTGACGCCTCCGGTATGCACTTGGCAGGAGTCATCTCCGAAGGCACAAGGCTCATCATGGACAAACCGCCTGAAGGGGATGCTGTGACCGCCTTTATCCACCGCACCGGCGAAGCCAGCCGGGACGCCAGCCGGGTGGAGGTGCCATTCAGCCATGTGGCCCCGCCGGTGCCTGAACGCTGGACGTTTTCCACAGCAGAGGAAGTGCGCGTGCCCATCGGACGGACTGGTGCCAGCAAGCTGCAATATCTCTCGCTGGGAAAAGGCACGCGGCAGCACGCCCTTTTCGCCGGAAAAACCGGCTCCGGTAAATCGAATCTTTTCCATGTCATCATCACCAACCTAGCGCTCCATTGCAGCCCGGCGGAGATCGAGTTCTACCTAGTGGACTTCAAGAAGGGAGTGGAATTCAAGTGCTATGCGGCCTACAAGCTGCCCCACGCACGGGTGGTTGCTATTGAGAGCGACCGTGAGTTTGGACTCAGCGTGCTCCAGCGGGTGGATGAAGAACTGCGCCGCCGCGGCGACCTCTTCAGAAAAGCAGGCGTGCAGGACATCGCAGGGTTTCGCCGGGTAGAACCGGGGACCGTGATGCCGCGCTCACTCCTGGTCATTGATGAGTTCCAGGAATACTTCACAGAAGACGACCGCATCGCCCAGACGGCCAGCGTACTGATGGACCGCATCGTGCGCCAGGGCCGGGCCTTCGGTATCCACGTGCTGCTGGGATCACAAACTCTGGGCGGAGCCTACTCCCTCGCCAGAGCCACCCTCGGGCAAATGGTGGTACGCGTGGCGCTGCAGTGTAATGAGGCCGATGCCATGCTCATCATGGACGACGGCAACAGCGCGGCCCGGCTGCTGTCACGTCCGGGGGAGGGTATCTACAATGACAGCGCTGGAGCCGTGGAGGGAAACAGCCCCTTTCAGGCCGTGTATGTGCCGGAAAATGTCAGGGATGAAGCGCTGGAAACCATCAGGACTCTGGAACACAATAGGCCTGTAGCCGGGCTGGATGCTCCTGTCGTCTTTGAAGGCAATGCGCCTGCGGATGTCACCGGAAATGCAGCTCTGCAGGCGGTGTTGGAAACACTGCCGCCACAACCGGTGCATACACCGCGCATCTGGCTGGGCGCTCCGAACTCCATCAAGGGCCCCACAGAAGTCGTGTTCCGCCGCCAGAGCGGAAATCACCTTCTCATCATAGGCCAGCGCGAAGAGGCCATGATGACCATCCTAGGCACAGCCATCATCGCTCTGGCCGCGCAGTACCCGCAGGGAGGGGTGCGGCTTATTCTGTGCGACGCCACAGCTCCCGGCACCGCAGAACGGGTATTCCTGGACAGCTTCACATCAGCCATTCCTAGCGGCGTGGAGGCCGCACGGGGAAATGACCTGAATACTATCCTAACAAGTCTATCCGCAGAACTCGCGAGGCGCTCAGCAGAGGGCCGCTCCGATGATCCTCCGGTCTTTTTCGTGGTCGTCGGTGTGCAGAAGAACCGGAAGCTGCGCTACGATGACGACTTTGCCTTCAGCACGGACGACAGCGCGGCCTCCAATCCTGCGGCCCAGTTTGACAAGCTCATCATTGAGGGCGCAGCTCACGGCATCCACGTTATCGCCAGCGTGGACACCTATAACAACCTAGCCCGTTTCCTGAATCGGAAAGCGCTCAGCGAATTCGAAATGCGCGTGCTCTTCCAGATGAGTGCTAACGATTCTGCAAGCCTCGTGGACAGCCCCATCGCCGGCACGCTGGGGATGCACCGCGCTCTCTTTCATCATGAACACGAGGGGTATGATGAAGTATTCAGGCCCTGTGCTCCACCGCCTCCGGCATGGCTTGAGAAGGCCGCCGCCTTACTGGCTGCACGTTAGGATGTCATGCTGACGGAAGCTGAGGCCCTTGACCGCATCCTCGCCGGGATACCAACGCCGCAAAGCGAGCTGGTTCCCCTGCCGGAAGCCGCGGGACGCTGGCTGACAGAAGATGTCAGGGCAGGGATAGCCTTGCCTGGATTCGATCATGCGGCCATGGATGGCTATGCCCTACATGCTGACGATTGCGGTAAAGCCGGCATAGCCCTGACTGTCTGCGGGGAACAACCCGCAGGGCGCGATCTCGGTTTGCATGTGCGGCCCGGCGTGGTCGTCCGCATCTTCACAGGAGCCCCGCTGCCCGGGGCCACAGGCGCAGTGATCATGCAGGAGGATGTGGCCCGGACGGGAGCCAGTATCACTGTTCTCGAGGCGGCCCGGCCAGGTGAATGGATACGCCGCGCCGGCAGTGATGTGTGTGCCGTGCAGCTCATCGCCGCGCGGGGCGACCGCTTGTCACCAGCGCTCCTAGGTGCCATGGCGGGGCAGGGAATGGTGAGCGCCACTGCCGGTCGCCTCCCCCGCGTGGCCATCATCTGCACCGGAGGTGAGCTGATCTCTCCAGGGCTGCCGCTGCCTCATCACGGCTGCCTGTATAACAGCAACGGCCCCATGCTGGCGTCGATGATGAATGGCTGTGCCATGGCCCTTCCTCCGGATACGGTGGTGGATGAGCTTGCTTCCCTAACATATCTCCTGCAGACCAGATTGATGGAATGTGATGCCGTCATCACAGTAGGCGGGGCCTCCGTGGGAGAGCATGATCTGGTAAGGCCTGCGCTGGAAGCCGCAGGCATGCCGCTCGAGTTCTGGCGCGTGAATGTGAAGCCGGGAAAACCGTTTCTGTTTTCCTCCTGCGGTGGAAAGGTAGTTTTTGGCCTGCCGGGAAATCCTGTTAGTGCTTTCGTCACCGCGTGGCTCTTTGTATACCAGCCCTGCGGCGCATGGCTGGAGCAGCGGATGCCGCACCTGTCCGGATTTCCGCCACTGCCGGTGCTGCGCTGGTGAATAAAGGTGACCGCCCCCACTACATGCGCGGCCAGTGGAAAGCCGGCGTTTTTGCACCGCTCGGGATGCAGGAATCTCACGCCCTCACCGGCCTCAGCCGGGCCAATGCGCTGGCCCTTGTGCCGGCCGCGGGCACCATCGGCATGGGTGAAGCCGTAGAATTACTGCCCCTATGACCTGCCGGGACTTTGCCACGCGTGTCCTCTTTTCCACCTCGCTGGAGGAAAAACTGGCCCCGCCACCTGCCGGGATGCTGGACGTAGACCGTGGCAGCCCGCTCACCGGCACCATGTCTCAGCCGGGACGTCCGGAGAACCTGCGCATGGCAGAGCGCGGGGAACGAACGGCTTTTCCCAGCCAATATGATCTGGAGAATGAAGGCCCTCGCGCGGTCCTCCTGCATTTCTTTGCGAATCACGAACTCCTCGCCGCAGAGCTGATGGCCCTAGCCCTGCTGCGTTTCCCGGATGCCCCTGCCGCTTTCCGCCGGGGCCTGCTCCACACCCTGCAGGAAGAACAGGAGCACACCCGGCTTTACATGGAGCGCATGAACCGGGCGGGGCTTGCCTTCGGCTCGCTGCCGGTCAATGGCTTCTTCTGGAGGCACGTCGGCGATATGGAGTCACCGCTCGACTATGTCAGCCGGTTGAGTCTGACTTTTGAGCAGGCCAACCTCGACTACGCGCGGCACTACAGCCATGTTTTCGCGGACGTCGGAGATGGTGATACTGCGGCGCTGCTCGATCGGATTTACAAGGACGAGATCACCCACGTCGGCTATGGTCTGCGCTGGTTCCGGCGCTGGAAGCCCGGTGGCACCAGCGACTGGGATGCCTGGCGAAATGTCCTGCGCTTCCCGCTGAGCCCGGCCAGAGCTAGGGGCAACGCTATTCCCTTCAACAAGGAGGGCCGCTTGAAGGCCGGACTGCATCCCGATTTCATCAGTGCCCTAGAGGTCTTTTCCCAGAGCCGCGGCAGGACTCCGGATGTCTTCCTGTTCAATCCCGGCGCAGAAATCTGCGCGCTTACTAACAATCCGGAGGCAGGTGCCGACGAGGCCGCCACGGCGGCACTGCGCGCGGATCTGGATATCATTCCGGCGCTCCTTGCGGTCCATGATGATGTGGTGCTCGTGGAACAGGTTCCGTCCCCGGAGCATCTTCATGCATGGAAATCCGCAGGCCTGCCGGTAGCGGAATTCATGCCGCTGAAAGAGCAGGGAAAACTTCAACAAAGAAAGCTGGGACGCCTGCGCCCGTGGGGTTGGAGTCCGGATAGCATCAGCCTGCTGGGCTCACTGGCCGGCAACACAAAGCTGACTGGTTGCCCGCCTTGGTCTGAGTCACTGCGGCAGTTATTTGCTAAAACCACTGGTGCGGATTTCCTGCGGAATCCGGAACTTCCAGGCGCAGGACTCGCCGGTATCATCTGCCACCATGCCGGGGAAATCTCCGCCGCTGTCAGTGAATGGCAGATGGCTGGATACGGCACCGCCGCCCTCAAGGCCCCATGGAGTCTGGCCGGGCGGGGACTTCTCAGGGTGCGCTCACCACAGCCGGCCCCGCATGAGCTGGCGTGGATCAGCAAAACCCTGGCCGCGCAGGGATCCGTGGTAGTGGAACCATGGCTGGACCGCGTGCTGGATTTCTCAGCGCAGTATGAGGTAGCACTTAATGAGAAGCCGGTGCTGCGGGGTATGGTGCGCCTCCACAACGACGCCGCGGGACGGTTCACAGGCTGTGAGACCGCCAGCAGTTTCACCAGACTGCTGGCAGGAGAGGCAGTCCGCTTCTTTCACGAAAACAACGTGGATGATTGCTACCGGCACCGGATCCCTGCGCTCCTTTCCCGTTTGTTAGGGGGCACCGGATTTCAAGGCTGTCTCGGCATTGATGCCCTGCTCCACCGCGACCTAGCTGGCAGACTCGCTCTGCGTTCTGTGGTAGAAATCAACCCGCGCTGCACCATGGGAAGAATAACGCTGGCGCTCACGCCTCATGTTCGCCCGGGCCTCGCCCTGGCATTCCGCATCCATCATGGACGTGACTTCGCGGCAGCGGGATGCGGCACCCCGGCTGCTTTTGCGGCCACCTTACCACAGCTGGAAACCACCATCCATCAGGACCGGACGGTGATCACCGGCGGCACCCTTTGCCTCAATGATCCCGCCACAGCGCGGAAATTCCTTGCCACCCTGAGTGTGGGCTTGCCGTATTGGAAACTCCGCGCACAAAGCAGCCACTTATGAATCTCCCACTGGAAGACAACTTCGAAGACATCATCGCCAAAGCGCAAAAGGGTCTGGGTATTACCGACGCTGACCTCGCTTACCGTGCCGGCATTTCCGTTGGCACGCTCACTGATTTGAAATCCGGCGTGCTGCTCGATAGCGCTCTGCGCCTCATCGCTCCCGTGCTTGGCATCCACGCCGCAGCGACCATCACGCTGGCAGGCAAGCAGTGGCAGCCGGCCCCGGTGGAACTCCCGGGCCTTTTACACTTCAATACAAAGTGGGATGACATGACGGTGAATAATTTCGTCGTCTTTGATCCTGCGTCGAAGAAGGCCGCGATCTTTGACACCGGCGCGGATGCCGGTCCATGCATCGCCGCTATCACTGCGAAGCGACTGAGCGTGCAGCATATTTTCCTGACACATACGCATCCAGATCATGTCGAGGCCCTTCCAGCTCTGCGCGCCGCCTACCCGCAGGCTCCGGTCTACGTGGGCCGTGGAGAATTGCTGGCCGGCTGCAACCCCGTGGACGAAGACATGGGCTTCATGCTGGGCGCCCTCTCCATCACGGCGAAGGAAACTTCTGGACATGCCACCCACGGCATGACCTACATCATCGACGGCCTGAAGCAGCCGCTGGCCATCGCCGGGGATGCCATTTTTGCCAGCAGCATGGGCGGGCCGCGCACTTCATGGAGCACCGCCCTCGCTCACAACCGCCGCAAGATTTTCACACTTCCCGGCAATGCCGTGGTGGCACCTGGCCACGGACCGCTGACCACCGTGGCAGAGGAAAAAGCACACAATCCTTTCTATCCTGAATTCAAACCATCCAACAATCCAGCTATGCAACAAACAATCGCCTTCGTCGGCACCGGCCGCATGGGTGCCAACATGGCCCGCCGCGTAAAAGAAGTCGGCTATCAGGTCACTGCCGTATATGATGTGAACCGGGAGGCCGCGCGGGATCTCGCCGCAGAGCTAGGGGCAGCTGCCTGCGATACCCTAGCTGAAGTCACCGCGGTCGCTGACATCATCTTCACCGTGGTCTCGAATGATGCAGCGATGAAGGGGATTTTCCTAGAAGCGAAAGACAGCCTGCTGAAAGGCGCGGAAGGGCGGATCTTCATTAACTGCGCGACCCTTTCGCCACAGATGCATATTGAAATGGAAAAGGCCTGCGAGGCTGCCGGAGCCCACAGCATAGAAGGCTGCATGGCCAGCTCCATCCCTCAGGCCCGCCAGGGGACCCTGCAGCTCATGATCGGCGGCAAGAAGGACATCTTCCACAAAGTGGAGCCGCTGCTAAAAAACATGAGCGCGGTGCTCACCTACGTCGGTGAGTCCGGCAAAGCAGCAGAGGTGAAAGCCCTAGTGAATATGGTCATGAACATCAATACCGCCGGCCTGGCTGAAGGCCTAGGCCTCGGAGCTGCCCTCGGCCTGGATCTCGCGATGCTCAGCCAGGTTTTCAGCGTGACCGGTGCCAATAGCCGCGTGCTCCAAACCGACGGCGAGGATATGATCACCCGCGAACATTCCTGCTACTTCAGTGCCGAGCACGCTGCCAAGGATAGCAACATTGCCCTCGCCCTGGGCAAGCAAAAGGGCCTGAATCTTCCTTTGGCCGCAGCGACCGCCGCACAGTACGAGCGCATGGTCGCTGAGGGCCTCGGCGAGCTGGATAAGAGCGGCATCGCCGAGTTGACTTTCCCTGGCCGCAAGGCACATCCGTGACCTGCCGGGCCTAGCGGCTGGCGTGTAACAGCTAACAGCTCATCAGCTCATCCATCATGCCTCCACTTCTGCGGTTGCTACACACCAGTGCCGGGAAATCCAGCGCTGTGCGGCAGCAGTTGGGGCCATATGAAATAGAGAGCCTCATTCCGCCGGAGGACGAGGGCTCCCTCACGGCCTACCGTGTCCGCATTGCTCCTCATAGCAGTACCGCCACCAGCTATCATTTGATCGCGGAGGAACTCTACCTCGTCCTCTCCGGCCACGGTACCGCATGGCTGGACGGGATCCCGCATTCCCTCCATGCCGGAGATTTTCTGCGACTCCCGCCGGGGACGAGGCACGCCTTCACCACCAGCGAAGCGCCGTTGGTCATGCTCGACGTCCACTCCCCGGGCTCACGTCCGGACCGGGATGTTTACTTTGAAGGAACTGCGCCTGAGGGCTTCGGCTCAGGCCACACCGGGCGCACTGGCGGGCAGCGCATCAGCTGATCCGTTCCATCAGCCAGGTCGTGAGGTCCTTGATGGGGATGCGGTGCTGCGTGCGGGAGTCGCGTTCACGCACAGTCACGGTATCCTTCAACTCCTCGCCTGCTTCACCCATGGTTTCGAAGTCGATGGTGACGCCGAATGGCGTGCCAGCCTCGTCCTGTCGGGCGTAACGTCGTCCGATGGCAGCCGTCTCGTCCCAAAAGCAGTTCATATGCTTGCGCAGCTGGTGGTAAACTTCGCGGGCTTTAGCCACGAGTTCCGGCTTGTTCTTGAGCAATGGAAAGACACCGCACTTGATAGGAGCGATGCGGGGATGGATCCGCAGAATTGTCAGGGTTTCTGACTTGCCTTTGTCGTCGGTTTTCACCTCCTCGGCGTAGGCCTTGGTGATGATGGCCAGGGCCAGCCGATCCAGTCCCGCAGAGGGCTCAATGACGTGGGGAATAAAGTTGCCTTTTAAAAGGCGTTCAAACCACGCGCGCACCTCCGCTTCCGGCATGGGCTCGCCCTTGGGCTTTGCCAGCTCGGCGGCGAGCCGGCGCTGGATCATGGCTTCTTTCTGCTCTTCAGTCAGGGCGGCAGCAGCGTTCTTCAGTTCCTCATCAAAGACTTCCTGATTCTTGCCGCTGTGCTTTTGATGCTGGCTGAGATCAAAATCCCCGCGGGCAGCGACGCCTTCCAGTTCCTCCGCTCCGAAGGGAAAATGACACAGTATGTCCACGCAGGCCCTAGCGTAGTGCGCGAGATCATTCGCAGGAGCGTAATAGTAATCCAACGCATCCGGGCCCAGGCCGATGGAGGCGTAAAACTTCACCCGCTGATCCACCCAGTAACGATGCCACATTTCCCAGCCCCAGTCAGGCTGCGGCTCGCTCAGGTCTGCTCCCTCCGTCCATGGCTGGACACTTCCGCAAAGGATCTCCACGGCTTCATCAGGCTTGATGAAGTACTCAAGCTCCATCTGCTCAAACTCCCGGCTGCGGAAGGTGAAGTTACGCGGGTTGATCTCATTGCGGAAGGCCTTGCGGATCTGGCACACGCCGAACGGCACCTTGATCCGCGAGGAGTCAAAAACATTCTTGAACTGCGCGAAGATAGCCTGTGCTGTTTCCGGACGCAGGTAGGCGACATTCTCCTCGCTCTCCACCGGGCCGGTGTGAGTCTTAAACATCAGATTGAACATCCGGGGCTCCGTGAGCTGGGCTCCGTTCTCTGGATTGAAACGCGTGCTGTTTTCCTCTTTCACCCCAGTCTCGCCGCCAAGCACGACGGGCACTTTCAGGCCGCGGTTCAGATAAAATCGCGTGGCTACTTTCACCGCACTTTCCCGCGGCTTGCCGGGCGGAACCATCACGGCGATGCCCTCGTCGCAGGTCCGGTCGCCCTCTTCATCACGGGCACCGGTGAACGTGAATACCATGCCGCTTTGCTGCGGGATCTGGTCGGAACGCAGGCGCTTGTTAGTGACAAGACAATCGCTCATGGGGTCCGCGAAGGTCTCCACATGTCCAGAGGCCTTCCAGATAGCCGGGTGCATGATGATCGTCGCATCTAGGCCGAGCACGTCCTCCCGGTCCCGGGTCATCGCCTTCCACCATGCCTCGCGCAGATTGCGCTTCAGCTCGGCACCCAGCGGGCCGTAGTCCCAGAAGCCATTGAGCCCCCCATAGATCTCCGAGGACTGGAAGATGTAGCCTCTGCGCTTGCAGAGACTAACGATTTTTTCCATGACGGGAATTTCTTTGGCTGGTTGGGACATTGTGTGTGTTTCAGGATTGAAAAGGAGCGCGGCAATTCGCCCCCTGTCTGGCCCGTGGCAATCAGGGATTTGCAATGCCTCAGCCAAGGCCGCCCAAGCCGCCCGGGAGTGGGAAAAAATGAGCCCCGGCCTGCCATTGAAAAGCAAAACTCCGGTGTGACGTATCTCCGCTTTGGAACGTCCTACTCAACCATCCCCGCCACCGTTGCCCGCAGCGACGTCCCGGCCGCCCGCGCCTGTCCCGCCTCACGTGATCCACGTCCAGGCGCCGAGGGCGGGAAATACCTGCGCCACCATGATGGCGTGGCTTATTTTTTCGCCCTTTGTTTTTTATGCAACATTCATGCTGACCAGCCCGACCATCGCCTTTGCGATAGTCCTAGGCATTACCCTCTGGCTCTTTTATGGCGCCACCCGGAGCCACCACCCGGCCCTACCCCGCCCGGCCGCCACTGAGAAACCGGTAAAGTCCAAGCCGGCTGGTAAAGTCGACCCGCTGACAGAACTGCGGTCCTCACTGCAGCCGGAGGATGCCATGCGCCATGCCCGGCTGCAGGATCAGGCAGAGCGCCTCGGAGCCTTGGCAAAATCAGCAGAAGACACCTCCACACAAAAGCAAACTGCGCAGGGCTTAGAGCGGCTGATCTGGATGCACCTCAAGCTGCTCATTGCCCGCCACCACCTGCAAACCTCTGCCACCCTCACGCCGTCGGCTGAACTGCACAAGAAAGCCGAAAGTGTGCGTCACGATCTTTCCCGCACGGACCTCACTGCCGAAGCGAGAACCTCCCGCGAAGCTGTCCTC
Source organism: Verrucomicrobiota bacterium (assembly GCA_043769435.1). Taxonomy (GTDB): domain Bacteria; phylum Verrucomicrobiota; class Verrucomicrobiia; order Verrucomicrobiales; family V1-33; genus JAYVJI01. Next base: position 4,497 of record JAYVJI010000077.1, on the reverse strand, counting down.
GCGATGACTGAGGAACGCCTGCGGAACATCAGCCTGAGGGTGAACCGCATAGACGAGGTCAACGCCTCCCTCGAGCGCATCGAAGCCCAAGTAGAGCTGAGCATAGAGCGGGCCGTGCTCCAAAGCGGGCAGTCCCGCATCAGTATGCCGTTGGATCTTGCCTCCCGTATGGTGGAGGACGCGGACTTTTTCGGAGCCAGCGGCCCCCTCGTCCGGGAGATGGACAAGCGCTACGGCACAGACCTCCGGATGGAAAAATAGCGGGTGCCCTCAGCGTCCTGTCCCGAGAGGAAGCCACGCAGCCGGCTGGTGGAAGTCGGGCGTCTGGCCCGGCAGTGAAGCATAACTGAAGAAGGCCGCGGGAGCGGAAGCAGGCATGACCACCGCCGCATAGTTGCCGTGCAGCCCGGACACATCCATGACCTCCAACATCTGGCAAATGACCGCCGCATCCAGCCTCACCGTGGCTTGCCATTGAGTATTCCCCTTGTTCGCCCGGTGCTCTATCGCCGCCAGCGGCAGCGGGCGTCCGTGCGGTTGCTCCCGCTGGCGCACACTGCTGAAAAAGCAACTCCACCACGCAAAGCAGGGCGCAAGGTGGACCTCCAGATAGCGTCCGGTGATAGGGTTCCCCAGAAAAAGTTCCACCACATTTCTCTTCCACAGTCCTTCGACAAAAGGATCACCCTCCACCTTCTTCAGATCCTGGGCCGATGGCTTCATCCGCGCCGTAAAGATCATATGAGCACCATCCGGTGTTAGCTCCAGTCCGGCGCAGGGCACCAGTGCCGGTGGAAGGATGGCCGCCTGCACCCACTGCTGCCGCAGGCTCAGCACGCCCGGCTGCAGGGGCAGCCCGGGAGAAGGATCAGGCCCTGAATTTGAAAAGGAAATCACTGAGGGAAATCAAAGTTGAAGGAAAGTGGCTACCCTTCACGCCAGAGCATGTCGGGCAATCGCCCTTTTACAGCTTCGCTCAGAAATGTCAGAGGCGCGGTTCCCGCAGGCTCCGGATCTGGGCTTCCGGCGGGGTCTTTGCACAGGGCGGCTTCCACCACCCCAGCAGTAGCTGCATGGCCCGGCGGCGGGACCCGGCAGCCCTAGCCCACAGCCGGGCGGCCTCGCCCCAGGACTTGTTTTCCGCCTTCAATAGCTTGTTCTCCCGTTTCAGCGCATCGTATTTTTCTGCCAGTGTCGGCGTCCGGCCCAGCGGTGCTGCTTCGTCCCACAGGTTTACCGACGCCCTGTTAGGATAACGCTGCAGCTCAGGGAGGCGCGCTGCGGAAAGCCCCTGCACCGCTGCCGCCAGTACCTCGTCATTCGCTTCCATAATGAGTCCGGCCAGCGCGACCTGAAAGAGGCCTGCGTGGAAGCTGCTGATATTGTCCCATGCCATGCGGCTGTAGTCGTAGAGCCTTCTCCGCAAGGCCTCATCATCCTGTAGCTCCGGCGCAAGATCGCGCAGCAAATGCAGATGCATGAGGATGCTGTCCCGCAGCAGCGGCTCCGGGTTTGTATTCATCGTATTTGTGGCATGCACCCGGTAGTTGATCAGCGCTTCGGAATGCAGCGTGAGGGCTCCGCGCAGGCCTGCCTGCACCAGAAACGCGTAGTCGTGGCAATAACGATGAGGCTTGAATGGATGTCGGCGCAGGAAATCCGTACGGCCGATGATGTTGCTGGAAGTAGCGGGAAAGTTCGCCAGCGCCAGCCATTCCACCAGATCCCTCTCCGCTAGGCTCGACCACGACCACGCTGCACGGAACCACTTCGCCCGCGGTGCCTCTGCAGGCAGTGGCGCATCACATTCATCTATCACCTTCACTCCGCTGCACACGACCGCCGCACCGTCCCCGGCATCTAGCAGCGGTAGGCATTTTGCGAGCCGGTCCGGCGCATAATGATCGTCGCTGTTCAAGATACTGATCACATCACAATCCACGGACGCCATGTCCACTAGCTGATTCACCGCAGCGTGGGCACCACGGTTTCCCTGGGTCACATGCTCTACGCCACGGGCGGCGTAGCTCCGTATGATTTCGACAGAATCATCCAGCGATCCATCGTCCAGCACAATGATCCGTTGCGCCGGCCTAGTCTGGCTCAGGCATGAATCCAGAGCCCTCGCGATGTAACGCGCGTGATTGTAGCTGGGAATGACGATGGCGACGCGCATGGGGAAAAAAATTTCAGGAGATGAGGCTACCAGTCCGGATTTGCCAGCCTGACAAGACCGTGTAACAGGAATAGCCGAGATAGCCCTGTGCTGGACTGAGGGCGTCCATTTTTGCCTAAGACGATGACTTTGCAGCCGCGAGAAAAGTTGATTCTACGCGTTAAAAGTGATGACAACTCCCCATTATTCTTTTACCGAGCAGCTGATTCCCGCCATCGAACCATGAACACACCACCACCTCTTTCTAACAATCCTTACGAAGCACCTCAATCCCTCATGGGCTCCGAGGTCACCGGCAGCGGCGCTCTGCCTCTTGCCTCACCCTGGCTCCGGCTCGCGGCAGCGATCATAGATAGCCTCATACTCTGGCCAATCAATTACCTGCTGGGTTTCACACTGCTCAAGCAGCCAAGCATAACTGATATAATGGAAGCGAGCAAGAAGGGACAGGACGCGGTGGATGCCATCATGCCGAGCACGGGATTGATGCTCCTGACCCAAGTAGTCGGAGTGGCCGTGTTCATTGGAATCAATTTTGTCCTCCTGAAGAAGGGCCACACCATCGGAAAGAAACTCGTCAAGATCCAAGTGCAGCACCGCAACACTGGAGCCCTGCTGACCGTTCAGGACATCATCCTGAAACGGGTCCTGCCGGTCTATGCAGTGGGCGCGCTCGGCGCTGTCATCCACCCGGCAATCAACTTTCTCCTTCTGATTGATGTCCTGATGATCTTTCGCAAAGGTCGCAATACTCTCCACGACGACATCGCCAATAGCAAAGTGGTGCAGCTCTCGCAGTAGCTCCCGGGTTGAAGCATCATCGCCTGGCTCGCGGGTAGCCCTGCGGCCCATCGCTTTCCGCTCTTCGGAAGGGATAGCTGCGTTCCTGCTGCTGGTTTCAGTTCCCTTTCTGCGCTGAGATGCTTTGGAACGCAGGGGGCATCGATGGGCCGCTGCCGGCTAGGGCAGGGAAGCCTTGATCCGGTAGTAACGCCGGAGCACTCCTGCGGGCTCAACCCACGTCCGCGCGGGGTCGCTGAGGGCTGGCTGGAAAGGCGCGGCGGCATCCGTCCAAAGTGTTAGGTCATGGCTGTGCTGGATGGTATAGCGCCGCGTATTTTTCACTGGAAAAGTCAGCGTGCGGACACCAGCTGAGGTGGAGATGGAGAGAATGGGAACGTCGGTGCCGTCTACGGGAGACAGATCAAAGGCGTATTCCGAGGAGTTAGTGAACCCATCTTGGTCCGGATCTCCAGCGGCTCCATGGTCGCCAAAGGGATTGTTCATTTCGAGGCGATGGATGTTTTCCCAGAAGTCAGGCAGGCCGTCGCTGTCGGCATCCGCGCGGGCATCCGGGAAGGCCTTGACGAGGCGCACCGCGCTCAGGGAGACATCCCCGCGGGTGTGGGTGACCCGGATGTGGTGCAGCCAGTCAGGGGCACCGTTGTAGAGGTTAGGGAGAGTGAATGCTAGGGCGTCCTGCGTGGCGGTTTCATTCCTGACAATGCTGTAGGCGCTGCGTGGCAGGAGGTAGTGGCTGTCCCCTTCACCGCTTATTTCACTGGCGATGAAAACGCTGAATTCCCCCAGTAGCTGCGCGTCTGAAATGCCGGTGCCTATGCTTTTGCTGAATGCGCATTTGGCGACGTATCCGCTGCCCGTGGTGTCTCCGTCGCTGGCCGGATAGGCGATGCTGTATTGCACGGCGGTGCCGGTGTTTACGGTGCGGGTGAGCGTGGTGAACCAGCCCGCAGTATCTGTTAGGCTGTTGTCGCCGCTGGAAGAGAGTTCCCGTAGCCTGACCCGGATGGCGGCCTGGCCGTTGGATGGGATGTTTTTGTAGTCGAACCTCCATTCCTTCACGTAGCTAGAGCTGCCGGTGGCAGGCACCGCAGCAGCGGACGCTTTAGCCCAGTTTGCCGCGCCGTTGCCATTGGCCGCACTGTCGTTTCCGGCATTGCTGTCCAGAATGGAATACCAGACCTCGCTGGTCTGATCATCGCTGTAGACGGCCACTCCGTAGCTGGTGCCTCCGATGGTATCCAGGTCCTGCACCGGGTAGCGGATGACTCCCGCAGGCCGCTGCTGGTCCACGTAAAATGTCTGTGCCCAGCTGCGCCCTATGGATGCTTGCCCGGTTCTTTCGAGGAAGGCCCGCGTGCGTGCGATGTGGAGCCCTTCTTTCAATCCGGTGGCTTGTGTGCCCCGGTCATTGTTAGGGCTGTAGGTCACGGTGTTGCCGTTGAATCCGGTGACGCGGAAGATCGTTTCCATCCGCAGCTTTTTAGTTACCTGATCAAGGCTGGATGGGTAACGGACCG
>JAYVJI010000076.1:0-1581 GCA_043769435.1 Verrucomicrobiota bacterium | reverse complement strand
ATGATGGCCGGAGCCCATCGCCACGCGCTGGCAGCATTCGCCAGCTGCGAATCCCCCCTGCTCGTAATTTTAAATAATGGCGGCATCTATAGTTTCCATAAATTACAGGTCAAAATTAAAATTTCCACCAAAATTTTTCTTCAATTAGCCAGAATTTGTAAATATTCTCAAGAGTAAGAGGCTTTTTTGGTCGAAATAACGAGAATCACAGAATTTTGATAACGCAGGTTGCCGCAGCACGTGAATTCCGTAGCTCATTTTATCTTATGACTCGCCCGATTATTGTTCTCCTGTCGCTTCTGTTTCCCATGCTCCTCCTGGCGCAGGAACCCCAGCGAGAGAGCTTTTTGAAGAAGGGAGAGCGCGTCGTTTTCCTGGGCGACAGCATCACCATGGATGGGCTCTACATTGCTGTGTTGGACTGGCTGATCCGCACGCGGCAACCTGACAGCGACATCTCGCTGATGAATCTGGGGCTTGCCAGCGAGACCGTCTCTGGCCTCAGCGAACCGCATCATCCCTGGCCGCGGCCGGGAGTACACGAGCGCGTGCAGCGGGTGCTCGAAAAGGCAAAGCCCACCACCGTCTTCATTTGCTATGGCATGAACGACGGCATTTACGCGCCGTTCGACGAGGCCAGGTTTCAAGCCTATCAAAGCGCGATGACCGAGCTGGTGGCCAAGTGCAAAGCTGCCGGTGCCCGCGTGGTCATTCTCACACCGCCTCCATTTGATGCACCGTCCGTGACCGCTAGGATGCTGCCGGCTGGCGGTGGCGACTACGGCTATATGAGCCCATTTGCGGAATATGACACCGTGATCACTCGCTACGGTGAGTGGTTGCTGGGCACCGTCGGCCTAGCGGATAAGGTGATCGATCTCCACGCGCCGGTCGCCGCTGCATTGCAGTCATGGCGCGCCGGGCATCCTGGCTGGCGCAGTGGTGATGGCGTGCATTGCGTCGCTTCCGTGCACTGGTTATTCGCCATGCTCATCGCGGAGTCCATCGGACTGCCAGCTGAAGTCGCGGCGCTTCCAAAGCCGGTGATCGACACCGAGGGCGCTCATACGTGGACATTCAGCAGCCCCGCGCCCATTCCTCCTCCAGCAGATGAAACACCAGGATTTCTGGCCGCCGCCGGGTTTTCTAGGGCCATCAATCGACTGAGAGTCACTATTCCCGCTCCTGCCAGTGCGGCATGGCGGCTTGAGGAAAACGGCAAGCTTTTGGCCGTGCTAACTGGTGACAAGCTGGCCAGCGGTATCGATCTCACTTCCCTGCCCGGCCTGACATTGAACCTCGATGCAGCCCGCGCCCTTCCAGTGGCACTCTCTAGACATGCTCTGGTTTCCGGTGCATGGCGTGAGCACTGCGGCCACACCCGCCCGCAGACGGATCGGAATTTTCCGCCCCTGGAGCAGGCTCTACACCAGGCTGCGTCCATGGAAAACGAGATATCCTCCTTACAAAAGCCCCGCGAAATAGTGATCAAGCTCGTGCCCGTCCTGAAGATCCCCGCACCTGAAGGCTCTGAATTTCGTGGTGAGGGCCTGAGTGTCCGCATGGTGGCAAACGTGCAGG
>JAYVJI010000075.1:0-2393 GCA_043769435.1 Verrucomicrobiota bacterium | reverse complement strand
CGTTGTGCTGGAACGCGACGGTGTTCTTCGCCGCGGTGGCGGTGCCGAAGCTGTCCGCGGAGACGACCAGCCCGCGGACATCGTAGCCGGTGGTGAGTTTCTTTATCGTCTGGTCCACCGTGGAGGAACCCCAGGCGGTGACTTCATCCTGCGTCTGGCGTTGCGGGAGCCATGCCGCCTGCGACAGTCGAGAGGGTGATCCGAAATTTGACATGGCTACTTTGGACGGTCGGTTTTGGTGTGCGGCAGGACGATGGAGGAATGGCACGCGACGCCTGCGCGCGCAACTGAGAGTTTCTCCCCGTCCCCATTGGCCCCGCCGGTTCTTTGCTATACACCATTGTGGCCGGTCTATCGTGCGCTTCGCCTCCCGGATGCGCTCCGCCGGCAAGTCGTCGCGGCGCGCCAGGTCTTCCTCGTGCCAAATCAGGAAGTTGTGCCGGTGGTTCTCCACCGCGGCCGCCAGCAGCGCGGCACCCTCAGCCACAGGCGGCTGGGGTGCCAAAGCCGCGTCAGGCGCTGGTGCGTTTTGGTGATTTGGGCGGTGTTTATTCGCAGGCGGGCGAGTCGAGAGTTGTTTCTGTCAGCTGTCAGGTTGATTTGTCAATTTATGCACACTGACCCCAGTTCCCCTGGGAGGAAAGTTCACTTCTGTCGTGACGCACGCACTTCATCCACCGCAACCCAATCACTGGCAAAGCTGTCCTCGGTGACCCCGGATTCGCTTGAGCTTTCAGCAAAAAAAGAAGCGTTCGCGGTTACATACCAAAAACGGCATCTACAGTCTCGAATGCTCTCCGGAAAATTTTCAGGACGAACCCAGTCTTCATCATTCAAGGGTAATTCCTGATCAACAGTCGCGCCAGGTTTTATCTCCAATACTTCACTGCCAAACGTACTTCCGAGGGGAGGGCGTCGGTAAAGGACGTAAGTAGATTTTTTGGAATTCATTACTTCTAGTTTTATATGCATTTTTCCGTATGGCGAACTAAACTTCCATAGCTTCACGCTATCTTCCCCTGAATTCGAAATATGCAAAATAAGTTTTGTTGAATCAATGGTTTTCGCTGTAAGGAGTAGTCCATGCATTCTGTGCACAGGCGGATTTTTAGTCTTTATTAGGCTTGGCTTAGATTCCCCATTAAGGCAAATCGCGAATAGAACCGCGCCGCATACAAGTGGTTTAATTTTCATTGTTTAAAACTAGTTGGAACTCAAGATTCGACTCCACCGTTGTTTTCGATATGCCTCTTCACTTTTTTTCGTTTATCTGGGAAAGTAACGGTTTTTTGATCCCCTGCTTTGACAGTTTTACTTCCGGACTTTTTGCACACATCAACGACAACCAGCAGGAAGATAATTACTGTTTTTCTCATCGCATCTTTGGACGGCGAATCGTTTCCGGCGTATACGCACCTTTGAATTTGGCGTCCTATCCTCATCCTCGTATCGTTTGCCTTTCTTCCCCTCTCCAAGCTGCCCTCTGTGTCCGTACCGCTCTCCGTTTTGATCGGGGCGGCCTCGATCTTCGTGCCATGTTCCTTTTTTCCTCCGGAAAGAAAATGCGGCGCTATGTCTCCCGTTTTTGATTTAATATATTGCCGAACCTCACAACATTCACAGCAGCAACCGGACGCGGGATCATGTTTGAAATTTGCATGGATAAACAACTCCGCCCGTGTAACCCTTGCTGCCAAGTCTAAAACTGCCGTTTGATTTCCTGCAGGGCGGTAGCTAGGCCCATCGATTACGCAACATTTCTTTAGACCAAGTGCATCATAATTTATGAGTGGTGAATTTACAACAAATAGGAGCAAATTATAATCAGGCACTTCATGGATCAAATCTCTACTCAGCCACACTCCTATACTCGAATTGTAAAACCTAAACCTCATTTGATAAAACCCCGTTTCTGCCTCGCTGTAATGAGCGTGAAAGAGTAGTGTCCAGTTGGCGGCGTTGGAGCCAGTGGTGAAAGAACTGCTCAAGAAGCGGGCATTCCCGAAGGCGTCGTAGGCGGTGCGCTGGGTGACGGTGCCGCCGGGGGCGGCGAGGGCGACGACGTTCATGGTTTCACGCAGGGCGTAGAGGTCGTCCTGGAGGGTGGTGCCGGTGGAGTAGCGCTGGCGGCGGGCGATGTCGTTGATGTCGTTGATGTCGTTGATGTCGCGGAGGCCGCGGAGGCCGTACCAGTAGCGGGACTCGGGGTTGGTGGCGGTCCCGACGTATTCTTCGAGGATTTGCCACTGGTCGTTGTAGTAGAAGCGGCGGGTGGTGGTGCTACCGGGCGAGCCGACGGTTTTGGTGATGCGGCGGAAGAGGGCGTCGTAGCTGTACTCGGCGATGGTGGTTGGGCCTTCGGAGACTTTGACGAGGCGGTTCCAGGCGTCCCA
>JAYVJI010000074.1:0-5789 GCA_043769435.1 Verrucomicrobiota bacterium | reverse complement strand
CTCCCCGGTGGTGAATCCTTGGGCGAATTTAGAAACAAGGATGCCGGCGCAAGTGGCCACGACGGTGGTGAGCATGGCGGGAATCACCACCGCCATGGGGTTCACTGAGCCGCTGGATTGCAGTTGGCTGATGGTGGTGGCCGGGATCAGCGTGATGGCGCAGGAATTCATCGCCAAAAAGAGGCACATGCTATTGGAAGCGGTGCCAGGATGGGGATTGATGGCGTTCATTTGCTGCATCGCGCGCAGGCCCAGCGGCGTGGCGGCGTTGCCTCCGCCCAGCATGGAAGCACCGAGATTCAGAGCGATGGATGCATGTGCTGGATGCCCGCTGGGGATGTCCGGAAAGAGCAGGCGCATGACCGGGGAAATAGCGCGCGCGACGATGACGATGAGACCGCTGCGCTCGATCAGGCGCATGAGGCCCATCCAAAGGACGATGGCTCCGCCGAGGGGCAGCATGATCTTCATTACGGAAGCCTCACACATCTTGAATACGGATGCGCCGACCTCTGCGGTGGTGCCCATGAGGAAGGAAACCCCGACGCCCAAGGTGACCATGATGAGCCAAATCCAGTTGAGCATGGCAGATCAGGAATGGGGGCGGCAGGAACGCAGCAGTTCCGTTGCATGGGCTGCTCGGTCGGTGATGCCGTCCCAGTTTTTGGCAGCGATGATTTCCTGCGGAGCCAGCCATGAACCCCCGATCCCACTGACGAGCCGGCTGTGCAGCCATTCCTTGCAGTTCAGGGCGCTGACTCCTCCCAGCGGAATGTATTTCAGGCCCAAATGCGCATAGGGGGCCGCAATGGCTTCCAGATACTTCAGCCCGCCGCAGAGTTCTGCGGGGAAGAACTTCAGGAGCCGGCAGTCATACTCCAGAGCGCGTTCGATGTCCGAAGGAGTACAGATGCCCGGAGCAAACGGCAGGCCTGAGGCTATCGCTTTTTCCACAACTCTGGGGCTCATGCCGGGGGCCACGCCGAAGGCCGCTCCGCAGTCCAGTGCTTGTGTCACCTGGTCCGGTTTTATGATAGTGCCGATGCCTGCCAGCATTTGCGGCAGCGCCTTGGTGATGCGCCGGAGCGCCCCCAGGGCCGCTGGTGTGCGCAGTGTGAGTTCCATGGCCGTGATGCCCCCGGCCAGCAGGGCCTCCGCTACCGGCAAGGCATCCTCCTCATGCTCCAGAACCAAGACGGCAGCAATGCCGGCGCGTCCCAGTTTTTCAAACGCAGTCGAATCAGTGGACATGGGGAGCTTCTTACCTAGCAGCTTCTGCTTTGATCCTCACATTGCGAAACCAGACCAGCGCATCTGCGTGTTTTCCCTGAAGGCCCACCCGGCCTTTGGTCGCCATCTCCGCGAGCGGGCGGCTGAGCCATGAAGGAATGTCTGTTCCGTCGGGGTTCTTTTTTGCGGAGGTCCATTTAGCCATGTCCATGTCGGTGACCAGTTTACTGTTAAGCGCCACGGTGATGTGTTTGCCTGAGCAGGTGACGGTCATGCGGTTCCACTCGCCCGGCTTTTTCACGACGCTTTCCACAGCTGCCAGCCGCCCGAAAACAGCGGCGCACTGCCATGTCCGCGGCTCCTTGGACCATTTCGGGGAAAAGTCGTCCGCGATCTGGATCTCCACTGAATTGGGGATCCAGTTCTTGGTGTCGGTGGCATAGACTACCACGCCGCTGTTGGTGCCGTCTGCGGTTTTGAATTCCAGATCCAAGGTGAAATTTTCGTAGTCCACTTTGGAATAAATCGCCTCGTCAGCGCTGGCAGTCATCACCCCGTCAGTGACGGTCCAGACGCCGGCTTTGAAGTCGGCATTCGACAGGTCCGCATTGAAGAGAGGCTCCCATTTTGCGGAATCCGGATGGGTGGCTGCGGGAGCGGCGGGGGCTTTGGCCGGGGGTTCTGCGATGACGGCAGAAATGGCTAGAGCGGAGGCGGCGGTAATGATGGCGGCGAGTGAGGCAAGGCGGAACGGGTTCATGGTGGTGTTGGTTCGTGGTGGAAGAAGCACGTGTCTGTAGGGTGGTGAGGTGAATGCGCAAGTGTGGCTAATTCCCCGGGATGACGTGTTTTCGCAAGGATAGTTTCCATGGCAGGGCGGGGTCCGGTTCACGGTCCGGGACACTGCCTGGCAGCAGCGGGATTCCATCCGGGAGACTGAGGGGGAAGCGGCTAGCTGTCAACGTCACTGAGCCTTTCCCCCCGGGCTGAAGCGGCGCAGCACCAGGGCCGGAGGAAAGCCTGGCAGCCTTCAGCGTGCCATTTCCTGAGCTGGTCCACTTCATTGAGGCGGTGTGCTCCAGAGTGGTGTCATGAGCTTCCCATGCGGAACCCTCCATCAGTATGCCCGCCGGTTTTTCACTGGTGCCTCCTATGGTGCAGCGTCTGGTGATCAAGCCCCCGCCTTCCAGTAGCAGTGAGTGCCCGCCGGTGATCTCCAGATGACAGTCTTCTAGGGTCACTAGGCCGCCGTTTTTCAGGGTGAGATCTCCGTCTATCTGGATGTGCGTGCAGCGCAGCGTTGCGGTTTCCTCCACAGTCCAGCCTTTGTGATGGGCCTGCAGCAGCGGCGGCGGCGCAGTATCCGGCTCCCCGGTGCGGCGCTGGCGGAAAAAAAGCAGATGTTGCCATGGCAGGCCCTGAAACTCCCGCTCTAGGGCGAATCCCGCCGGAAGCCATTCAGTCATGATCTGCGCCCGCGTCATCTTGTGCTCAGGCTTTATGGGCACGCGGTCATCCTCAGCGCGGTACTCCACCAGCGCTACCTGGCCGCCGGGTTTCAGCGCCTGATGCATGGCTGTCAGCATCTGCACCGGATGGCTGAATTCATGGTAGACATCCACCAGCAGGATCAGGTCGCAGGAACCGGGTGGAATGTTAGGGTCCCAGTATTTCCCGAGGACTGGTTTGATATTGGTTATGTTCCTTTCGCCCGCGCGTCGCTGCAGCATGTCCAGCATTTCCTGTTGTACATCCACTGCGTAGATTAGGCCCGCAGCGCCGGTTTTCTCCGCCATGACGAGACTGTGATACCCATTCCCGCAGCCTAGATCGCAGATCGTCTGGCCGGGCTTGATCTGTAGTTGCTCCAGCATCAGTCTCCCGTTTTCTTCCTCCTCCCGGTTGGCGCGGATCAGCCATGGAGCCCCCGTGAAGTGCATGGTTTGCGCGATGCTGCGCCCTTTGTATTCCTTCAAAGACGGCGGGTCCTCCGCGCCTGCCTGCCTAGCCCCGGATATGAGAAGAGCCGCCACAAAGAGTGTCCGCCAGTATGTGAAAATGGTATTTGTGAGCATAGCCCCCCCTCAGCTAGAGCTAGCCGAACGCAAAGGCTTAACGGGCCCGCTTTGGAAATCCGGGCAGTCCGGCTCCACCACTGGCAGCCTTAGCGTAGCCGGTAGTTGGCAGATAACTGATAACTGATAGCTGCCGCCTGGTGCGCTCTGCCCGCGCTTCACTTGAATCCCGCGTTCCGGGCTTGCGCCTGCGGACCGCGCCAGTAGCCGTCATGCCATGAGCGAGCCGGAGTCAGCCCCGATGTTGCCTGCGCCCGGCCTGTCCCGCCGGGCGGTGCTGGCGCGTGTCTCGGCTTATGGGCTCACGGTTTTCGGCGTGCCTGCGCTGTGGCGAACGGTGCTGCCCCCCCCGGAGGATCCTGCGGATGACGGAGGGAAGGACGGGGAGGACGGCGCCGGCGGGAAGCCCGGCCAGCAGCGCGCCCGTGCCCGGTCTGATGACCGGCTGCTGGCGATCGGGAAGGTGCCCTTCTCCTCTGGTCCACTGAAGAAAATACGCAGGGAGAAGCCCGACTACATTTTCCTCGGCGACTCCATGGTGAGCGTGCTGATCGATCCCGCAGAGATGGACCGGCTGACGGGGCGGAAATCCACCGTGGTCCACCTACCGGGTAGCACGAGCGCGCGTTGGTATCTCATGTTTAAAAACTACGTGCTGGCCTCCGGCGTGAAGCCCCGCGTGGTGTTTTACTTCTTCCGCGACTGTCTGTGGCACATGCCGCATTTCCGCACGGAGGGAGCCTTCTGGGACGAAATTGAGCGCTTAATGCCGGAGGAATCCGATGCGGTGATCACGAAGATCCTGGGCACGGAGAAGAAGGGAGCCGGCAGCCTGCTGAGCCGGTTTTTCAACGACACGGTCTACCCCGTGCAGAGCGCGCGGCCCCGCGCCAGCGCCGCGCTGGAGCGCCTGTCCGCGGCGCTGGCGGGACAGGATGCGTCGCGGATGCGCGACCATGCGAATGCGCTCTTCGGCTTTCAGCACTACCGGCGGGGACTGGACGTGGAAGGGCAGCTCGGGCAGACCCAGCACTCCGGGCTCAATGACATCGTGCCCTTCACGGAAAATCCCGCGATGACCTTTCTGCCGCACGTGCTGGACATGGCGCAGGCTGCTGAGGTGCGCCTGTTTTTTGTCCGGGTGAAACGGCGGCCGCCGCGCATCCGGGAAAAGGGAGACCCGGCGGAACTGGCAGACTACACCGCAAAGCTGCGTGCTTGGCTCCTGGGGCGCGGCGCGGGGTTTCATGATTTTTCGGCGGACCCGGAAATCCGCAGCGACATGTTTGGCGAGGGCGACCACCTAGATCTGCAGCACATGACGTGGTTCACCCGCCGCCTTCACAGTCTGCTGGGGGAGGCCTTCGCATGATCTTTCATGAGCTGGCCTATCTGATATTTCTGCCGGTAGTCTTTCTGGTCTACTGGCTGCTGCGGCACGGCTGGCAAAACTGGTTTTTGCTGGCGGCCAGCTGGTTCTTCTACGGCTGTGTCACGTGGTGGTGGCTCATCCCATTTGCCTGCACCACGGTGCTGGACTGGTGGTGCGCACGGCGCATCCACGACGGGCCCGAGGCGCACCGGCGGCGCTGGCTGCTGCTCAGCATCACCTCGAATCTAGCGCTGCTCGGCTACTTTAAGTACCGCGGTTTCTTCATGGAAAATGTGGCCGCCATCTGGCAGTGGATGGGCTGGGGAGGGCCGTCGGACATTGTGAAAGTCGCGGTGCCCGCCGGCATCTCGTTCTACACATTTCAGAGCATCTCCTGCGTGGTGGATGTCTACCGCAGGCAGCTTCCGGCCTGCCGCAGCTTCCGGGACTTTGCGCTCTTCGTAGCATTCTTTCCCCAGCTGGTGGCCGGCCCCATCGAGCGCGCCGGCCACCTGCTCGGGCAGGTGCAGTCACGGCGTATCTTCCCCATAGAGCGCATCATACCGGCGCTCACTCTCATGCTCTGGGGCTATCTGCTTAAGGTGGTGGTGGCAGACAATGCCGCCGTCACGGCAGGCAAGGTCTTCAGCCTCGCGGCCCCGTCCTTCCCCATCCTCTGGACCGGCGTGGCCGCCTTCTCCGTGCAGATTCTGGGCGACTTCGCCGCCTACACTTGCATCGCCCGCGGCAGCGCGCGGCTCCTCGGCTTTGACCTCATGGAGAACTTCCGCCACCCCTACCTCGCTGTGTCCCCGGCAGATTTCTGGAAGCGCTGGCACATCAGCCTGAGCACGTGGATGCGGGACTACGTCTACATCCCGCTCGGAGGGAGCCGCGCCCGTACCCTAGGGAATATCATCCTCACATTTCTCATCTCCGGCGCTTGGCACGGCGCGTCGTGGAATTTTATCCTCTGGGGCCTGTACTGGGGCGTGCTGGTGGCCGCAGACAATGTGTGGGGCACCCGCCCCCGCCCGCCCCCTTGGGCCGCCGTGCCCGTCATGCTCTTCATCACCGGTTTCAGTTGGCTCCTCTTCCGCGAGCAGAGCTTT
>JAYVJI010000073.1:0-2187 GCA_043769435.1 Verrucomicrobiota bacterium | reverse complement strand
CTTTCCCAGCTGCCCCCGAAGCCGGCGGCAGCCCCGGCGGCTCAGCCTCCACCTCCTCCAAAGCCGCTGAAGGAGGAAGACGTGGCCAGGGTGCTGAAGCAGCTGGAATCCCTTGCCGATGAGGTGGATGCCCAGAAGTTCGGACGCTACAGCGCGGTGATCCGGCAGCTCAAGGAAAGCTCAGCGACAGGAGACAAGGCCTTCAACCTGTGGATGGACTGCATGAAGGAAGTGGAGTATGATCAAAAGGGCAAAACCCTGACGGAATTTGCAGAATGGAAGCGGCGCATCGCCAAGGAAACCGATCACAAGCGCAATGATGCCCTGCAACTGCAGGTGCAGTGGTTGATGGTCGTCCTCATGGATGCCAGTGCCCGTTCACCCTCAGCAGAGGCCGACGTCATTTCCGCAGCAGCGAGCTATCTTGATATGCTTGCGGCGCATTTCAAAAAATACGATGGCGACATGGAACACCTCGGCGGCAGTGTCCTAGGCTCAGTATTCGCCAAGAAATTCAAGGTCGAGAGCGCCGGCAGACGAAGAGGAAAGCCTGAAAAACCTGGTGCCGCAGCGCAGGCGGAAAGCGCCGACACCAGCGCCGACATCAGCGTCCCCGGAGCCCCGGGCGACCTGAGCGGGATCTATGAATCACTCATTCTTCCTTATTACCGCACTAACAAAATGGCTTCCAGTCTGATGAGTGCATGGACCCGCCGGATTTCCCAGGAAACCGCGATGGCCGATATCCCGAGATTCCGCGAGGCTAGGGAGAAATTTGTCGCCGAGCGGCTGCCGGTCCTTGAATGGGGAAGAGCCCGGGAGCTTTTTATGTTGGGCCAAGAGGAAAACGGAGCGCAGGCCATGATGGACCTGATCCGCAAAAACCTGAGCCACCGGGATGCCGGATTTTGGGCTGCGGAACTGCGCGGGCTCGTCGAAACCCGTCCCAGCCTCAATGCCCCGGCACCGGGGAAACCGGCCAGTAAAGGAGACGCGAAGGAGGAGCCAGCTCCGGCAGCCACCACCCCGGCAGATCCAGCACCTGCACCTGTTACGGGCGACCCTGCTCAGGAGACACCAGCCCCCGGACTGAAGGATCCCACCAAAGAAGCGGAGAACCCATTCGGAGATTAACTCGCACTGATGGCTGAACAATTCCCCCCGGTCCGGCTCATAGTGGGGCTCGGAAATCCCGGCCCTGAATATGCCCGCACGCGGCACAACGCCGGATTCATGATCTTGGACCGCGTCGCCGCCGCCATGAAGACCAGCTTTGCCAATGAAAGGAAATTTGAAGCGCAGCTGGCACGGAGCGGCCCCCACTTTCTACTCAAACCGCAGACCTACATGAACCTCAGCGGGCGGAGCGCAGCCGCTGTCTGCCAGTTCTATAAAATCACGCCGCCCGAGGTGCTCGTGCTCTATGATGATACCGCCCTCCCAGACGGGAAGCTGCGGATCAGACCCGGCGGCAGCGCCGGTGGCCACAACGGCATCCGTTCCCTCATCGCCTGCCTAGGCACAGACGTTTTCCCGCGGCTGCGCTTTGGAGTCGGGGAGGCCAAATCAGCCGGCCTCGCAGGCCACGTCCTCGGAAAGTTTTCCCCTGAAGAGCTAACCCTGCTTGACAAATCGCTTGAGAACGCCGCAGAGGCTGTCAGCATGGTGATCCATCGTGGCCTAGCCGCCGCGATGAACCATTTCAATCAAGAACCAAAACCAATACCAACCAAACCGCCACCGCCACCACCGGCGGAGGGCAACCCAACCACCACATAACGAGATGAAGCGGAAATACGAGGGAGTTATCGTCCTGAACACACGCGGTAAAGAAGATACCGTTGATACCATTGTCAGCAAAATCGGCCGGGATATGGAACTCGAGGGCGTGACCCTCGAACAGATCGACCAGATGGGTAAGAAAAAATTTCCTTATGGCAGCAAAAAGCTGGTAGAAGGCTATTTTGTGAATTATCAGATCCAGGCTGAGCCTGCAGTGCTTGATAAAGTGAAAAGCAAACTGCGTCTGCACCCGGACGTTCATCAACAGACCTTTCTGCGGATCGACTGATCCTGCTAGGGAAGACAGCAAGCCGGGGGTGGAACTGATGCCGTCAACCGGCAGTGCCCTGCTCATTTTATGCGCACACCTATTCTCATGCCACAGCTCGGCGAATCCATCGCCGA
>JAYVJI010000072.1:0-2572 GCA_043769435.1 Verrucomicrobiota bacterium | reverse complement strand
CTGTCGTAGGCCTCCGTGGACGGTGAGAGCACCTCGAAGATGACCGCCGGATTGCAGTAGGCCTCGCGTTCCATATCGTGGAACAATACCGGACCGTAGCGACCCGACACGTCCGGGTAGCGGAAGACGTTGGCCCTATCTATGCGAACTTTAAAACTGCACGTGAACACATGGCCAGGGTGCCCGCGCAGTTTCAGGTGCAAACCGGCCAGAATGTTGCCGCAAATCTCCGCGTGCTCCATGTTCTCATCGCCAACCGGGACGATCTCACCATTCACATACTCGCTGCGGGCTTCCGCCAGCCGCTCCCGGCGGAGGTATTCTTCGGCGGAGACCATGACGATGGGCTTACGGAGCGCGGACATGGCCGGGAGCATACCTTCGGATGCAGGAGCCGCAAGTTTTCCGTTTCCATGCGGCTCCCTGCGCGCAAAGTCCGCCATCGAAAACAAAATTCTCACTCCCGTGCGCGTCCTCAAAGTCACATGGCCCGGTTCAGAATACGGGCGATCTCGCGCCAGGCTTCCATTGCTGCAGTACTGAAAAGTTGCCCCACCACCACGCAAGTGCCTGCGCCAATGATTGCAGCGTAAATGATTCGGGAAATGCTCCTGCCTGCGAAAAAAATGTACCCCAGAGAGGCGGATACTGCCAGTGCCGCAATCCAGTTGAGTTGAACCGTACAGCTTTCAACCTGGGCTACAAAACGAGGAGTCCTGGACTGACCCACGACGTTCTCCAGAACCTCCACCGGTGGGTCAATCAGGCGGTATTGTTGCAAACACCACCCTGCACATAAGATCAGCAGAACTGTCGCCGCAATTCTCACGGCCTGTAGCGTGCGGAGGTTTTCCTTCTGGAGATCAATGGCAGTGAAGTTTTCCGTTTCCATGCTCCCCCTTAACACGCAAAGTCCGCCATCGAAAACAAAATCCTCACTCCCGTGCGTGTCCTCGCGATTGACCCAGCCCTGCGGAATACCGGCTGGGCCATTGTCGAGCGGACCGGGAAGGTGAACCGGGGGATCGCGTGGGGCGTTATTCGCAATAAGCCGGCTGTGCGGCAGTCGGCGTGTCTGGTCGCCATCTTTGAGGGGATGCGGGAAGTCATCCGCCTCCACAAGCCGGACAGTTGCGCCATCGAGAGCACTATCTTTGTGCAGAACCTGCGCACCGCGATCACTCTCGGAGCCGCGCGGGCGGCGGCGATCATGGCCCCGGCGGAGGCGGGACTGGAGATTTGCGAGTATCCGCCGCGCCGGGTGAAGCAGGCCGTCGTCGGTCGCGGGGCTGCGGACAAAGCCCAGGTGGCGTTCATGGTCCGCGCGCTTTTGAAGCTGACCGAGACGCCGCCCCACGATGCCGCCGACGCCCTGGCAGTAGGCATTACCCATCTGGAAAGCACCGACCCGGGCAGCCCCTGGCAGCGCGAGCGCACGGTGGTATAGCGGGAATGATGCCCTGCCCTGCCATCCACTTCCTAATTCATTATTCCTTGCACGGCAGTAGCCTCGCTCCTAGTCTCGCCGCCGTCTTCCCAACTCTACGCCAGCCATGAAACGCCAACTTTTCCTCACCGCTTCCCTCTCCCTCCTCACCGCCCTGGCCGCTGCCCTCAGCGGCTGCAAAGACTCCGGCGGCGGCAGCACTACCGAAATCCTCATTGGCGAAGTCGCCTCACTGTCCGGCGGCACCGCCACATTCGGCCAGTCATCCCACGCCGGCACGCAGATGGCCATTGATGAGATCAACGCCGCGGGCGGCTTGCTCGGTAAACAGCTCAAGCTCATCACGGAAGACGATCAGTCGAAACAGGGCGAGGCCGGCACGGTGGCCAAGAAGTTGGTGTCGCGCGAGAAGGTGGTCGCCATGCTGGGCGAGGTAGCTTCCGGTCGTTCGCTGGAAATGGCTCCCATCTGCCAGAAGGCGGGCATCCCGATGATTTCCCCCGCCAGCACCAATCCGGATGTCACGGCCACCGGGGACCACATCTTCCGCGTGTGTTTTATTGACCCGTTCCAGGGGAAGGTGATGGCGAAGTTCGCACTGTCCAAAGGGATGAAGAATGTCGCCATTCTGGTGGACTCCAAGCAGGACTACAGCGTGGGCCTCTCGGGATTCTTCAAAGACTACTTCAAGGCTAACGGCGGCACGATCACCGCCGAGCAAAGCTACGGCTCGGGTGACAAGGATTTCAAAGCCCAGCTCACGGCAATCAAAGCCGGCAATCCCGACGCCATCCTCGCCTCCGGCTACTACGGCGAGACCAGCCTGATCGCCAAGCAGGCGCGCGAACTCGGCATCACGGTCCCGCTGCTCGGCGGCGACGGCTGGGACTCCCCGGCGCTCGTGGAAGTCGCAGGCAAGGCCATTGAAGGCAGCTTTTTCAGCAATCACTTTTCCACCGAAGACCAGTCGCCGCGCATCCTGGAATTCGTGAAGAAGTATCAGGCCAAACACAATGCGGTGCCTGATGCGATGGCTGCCCTCGGCTACGATTCCGCTCTCATTCTGGCCGATGCCATCAAGCGCGCGGGCACCACCGATGGCGCAAAGCTGCGCGACGCGATCGC
>JAYVJI010000071.1:0-3332 GCA_043769435.1 Verrucomicrobiota bacterium | reverse complement strand
AAACTAGCGGCGGCCAAAACTAGTTTGTATTCTTCCATTGGCCTTGGGTCACTTGGGTCATGGCTTCAATGGGTTAGCTCTCTTAATGCCTGTAGATTCCTTACGGGGCTAGCTCGAACAACAATGAAGAGCTAACAACTTCTTTGGCGGCCATGGCATTTCCGGAATCTGGCACCGTGTAGTCCACGATGATGTGTTGCCAGCCTGTTTTGGAAATGGGGACATGAGCCACGCCTTGGGCATCCGTTTGGTAGCGTGGGATCAGATCCTCTTTCATGGCGGTCACCCCATCACTGATCTCCAAGCCAGCATCACTCACGGGTTTGCCTTGGAAAAGCAGTCGCACTGGCAATTTTTCGCCCGGCTTCATCGCATAGGGGTTTAGCAGGGGCACTAGCTCGACGCGCATCCCGACCACTTTGTCGAAGCCCGTCGCCGCTCCGCCTACTTGGAGCAGGGTTTTACCCAGCTTGCGGTAGTGGCCGCTGGCCTTCGCATCGGGAAAGTCCCGCAGGGAGGCATTCACATGCCGCTCGCCGGGCAGCTCCACCCACAGTCCGTTGTCGTAGCCACCACTAAGGATCCAAATGCCCGCAGCTTCACATTTCAGCTCCGGCTTCAGATCGAGCGATTTTCCATGATGCATTGACAGCCCAGGGAAGAGCACCACGGGCTCCCCTTTCGGCGGCAAAATTTGAATCCCCGTGATCCGATCTGGCTCCACATAGCTATAGTCTCCAGGATGGTTCACCGTCACCTTCGTCGTCAAAATTCCTCCCTGCAGGGCAGGTTGTAGGATCAAATCGTGACCGACCACTAAATGCGGCAATGCCACTAAAAGTAGCCCACAGCGTAGTATGTTTATGTTCATAAAGAATAAAAAAGTAGGTTGGTGAAATTTTAAAAGACAAGGGTCACCCCAAGCCGGATCTCCAAAGGAGCCGCTGGGGAAACGCCCACCGCTCCGTCGCCGAAGTCGAACGCCGTCTCCTCGAGCCGACTGCCTGGGTAGGCCGTGCCGGAAATCCACATTCCAGAGCCGTTCCACTTTTTGTTGGTGTAGGCCAACTTGCCAGAGACTCGGGTGTAGGAATCGGTTTCGAGCTTGCGGTCAGGCGTGATGGCTTTTGGGCCGACCAATTGGCCATAAAGGCCTAGCGTAAGCCGGTGTGGCGACCCCTCCCCTAGCCAAAGCAAATCCGTCTCGGTCCCGATCGTCGCTATGTAGTCCGCCACATTAGGCACCTCTCCGCCGCGGGCCAGCAGGCTGGTTTTCACGCCGCTGTAGCTCGCCGTAAAATTCAGGGAGCGCTCGCCCTCCTCGTAGGCCCGCCACCGCAGTTCTATTTCGTAACCGTCCCGCTCACTGTCCCCCAGCAGCGTGGGTGGCAGCCCCGGGGCATTGGGGGAAAGCTCACGATCCAGCTCGCTATGATACACCGTGCCCAGCAAGCTCCAGCGTCCGGTGGGGTCATGCAGGCTCAGGCCTATCTCGCGGCTCAACTGCCGGGAAACGCCGACATCCGTCACGCTGGTCAGCTCATCCACCGCACTGGGGGCACGGAAGCCCATGCCGATGTTGCCGAAGAGGTCCACCCATTCGTTCGGAGAGACGGTCAAGCCACCTTTGGGACTGAACGCCCCATGGTCCCTCGCAAAGTCCGCCTTGTTGGCGTTGTCTTCGATATCATAAAAAAAGTGATCGTAGCGAGCCCCGCCGGTCAGTTTTAACCAACTCGTGGGCTTAAAATCTACCTGCTCGAAGAGGAAAGGATTGTGTTGGGTAAAGTCCACATCCACCGTTGTCCGGCCTGGGCCAGGATTGATCCCTCGTCGCTCGTCCGCCCGTGCGAAGTCGCTCCGTATCCCTGCTCCCGTGTGGAAACTGATTGCCATGTCGTTAGGCAGGTTGACTAGGTTGAAATGACTAGCCGCAGCCCCGAAGTCAAACCGCTTGTCCTGCTGCACCCGCTGGCCCGTGGTGCTGGGCACTAAATTGAACGTAGCCCTGCGGATAAATTCGTCGTAGTGCCCGTAGAGGTTTATGTTGAACTCATTCTCCGCAGTCCCCTGTTTGTAGTTAAAGGCGATTTGACCCGCATCCTTTTCTCCCCCATCATCCGGGTTGATGGCCGTGCGAGGCCCCAGCTTGCCAGTGCGCACCATCTCCCGATCCAAGTAGCCCGGGGCGTCGTATTCAGACTTGTAGTAGGAGAGGCTTACGGTGCCCGTGCCGCTCCCCATGAGAAAGGAAATCTTGTCAAACGTGTTCAGGGCACGCAGCCCACTATGATCGCGGTAGCCACCGGTATCCCGGGCCTCCAAGGTCAAAAATCCGGCCACCCCGCCCTCATCGAACCCATACGTGCCCAGCACCCTCCCGTAGCCGTTGGATCCCCCGGCAAAGGATAATCCCGTCGGCAACGTCCGCACGCTCAGGATGTCTATACTGCCACCGAGAGCATAGTTTCCGAACCGTGGGTTGAACGGCCCGCGGTGCAGCGTCAAGCTCTCGATCGTTTCTGGGATGAGCGGGTTCAAGTCCGCGTAGCCATTGATGTGCAAGGAAGACGGCGTGTTAAAGCTCACCCCATCCAAAGCATACGCCACATCCCGCCCGTGGTCACCATCAGGAAAGCCCCGCAGGGAGACTCCGTAACCCACGCCGCCTTGGCCGAAGTTGTTCACGTTTACAGCGGTCAGCGACCGAAATAAATCACCGTAGGTCGTCACACTTTGCTGCGCTATTTGCTCCTGCGTTACGGTGGATGTGCTGACCGGCTGGGCCTGCGGCAGGGAAGAAAGCGCGCCCTTCGTCACCACCGTCGGTGCCTTTGTGCCGGTGACCACCACCTCAGGCAGGGTCTGCACGGTTTTGAGCGTCGTCGGCGGGGCCGTCTGTGCCATGAGGGGGTGCATAGCCATACCACAGAGCACGACCACAAATGGAGCACATCGCATCTGCAGCATCTGCAGCGCCGGCTTAGGATGTTGTTGGCCGCTCTGCGGGTTCGGGTGGAAAGCTTCGGAAGTCATTGGGTGTCGGATGTTGATTGGTCCGAATCCTTCAAATTCTGCGACTCGGTAACCTTGAAACGAGATTCCCGGACCGCTCCCACGCGACTTTTCGATTTTATTTTACAACCCGATGAGAATCAAAGAAAGGCCTGTCCTATAATCCAAGAAAGGCCTGTTCTATAGTACGAAATTCAGCTTCACTGCGAAAACATCCAGATACCTTTTGCTGCACTTTGATCATGCGGAGATCCCGCTCGGCTTGATTGTTGTCGGGCGGATGACGACCATGGAAACGTGGCGTGCTGGAGCCGGTT
>JAYVJI010000070.1:0-5439 GCA_043769435.1 Verrucomicrobiota bacterium | reverse complement strand
ATTGATAGGGAATGGCACCAGGCAAAAACTTCCAGTGGTAAATCTTGAAGTTCTCCGCCCCGGCAGCAAACCCGCCACTGTCCGGCTGCCACGCAAACGCGCGGATCCGTGCCTGCGCCGGCAGTTCACAGGACATTTCCTCCTCCCACTTGCCTACACTCAGAATGGCCAGGCGCGGACTGGCAAAATCAGAGATGGCGAAGTGCCGGCCATCTGGGCTGAATCCCCATGTCCGCAGAGAATACCGTCCGGTGCTGGCGGCCGTGCCTTCTACTTCATCTAAACGCCGGATGTATAACATACCGCTTCCGGAGTCCGCGACGATCATGCCGCTGTCCGGAGAAAACCTGGCCATACGCACCGAGGGCAGATTCTCCAGCCACGCCTGACGCTCCAGCGACCACACCTTGCAATAATTATCCTCCCACTGCAGTATGAGCCACTTTCCATCAGGGCTGAATGGCCCCAGCCCCTTTGGGAGGCCGCCCGTCGCCGGAGGCACTTCATGGAGCAACCGCTTCCCGTCATAAATCCGGATGGCCTTTTCCTCCAGCCGGGCCGCCAGTCTGAGGTCCGCGCTCACCGCAGGCGCGGTATCGCTCAGCCAAGGCAGGCTGCTGGATTCCCTGATCAGCGGCATCGCGAGGGCGCTGACCATTTCATCCCTGACTTCCGGCGTAGGATCGATGCCGGCCGCCTTTTGCAATGCCGCCATCACCCCGTCCCGCGATCCCGGCGTCGTACTGGTGCGGGCGCTGCGGGCAGTAGAAAGCAAGGCAGTGTGAAGCCCGCTTTCCGCCTCCTTCCTGGCGCGATACATTTGCCACAACCCCGCTGCGGCCGTGAGCATGAGCAGCACCGAGAGCAGCGCGATGCCAGGATACCGCCGGGCCCTCAGCCAGATTTTCTCCAGCAGCGGAGCCTGCCTTGCGGCGACAGGGCGGCCATCCAGCCATGCATCCAGGTCCATCATGAGTGCCGCAGCCGAGAGATAACGCCGGTCGGGTTCCCGCCGCAGGCACTTCGCACAGATCATTTCTAGGTCGCGGGGAATGGCCGGGGACTTGGCCCCGCGCTTCTCCGAGGTCAGCATGGGTTCCTCTTCCCTAATCTGCCGCAACAAAGCCGGATAGCTGTCTGCCTCATACGGGGGGCCGCCACTCAGCAGCTCGAAAATGATTGCCCCCAGCCCCCAGACATCGCTGGAGGTGGTGGCCACTTTCACCCCGTTGCTGGCCACTTCCGGAGAAAGATAGTTAGGCGTTCCCATCACACTTTCCGTCAGCGTGATCCCGGCCTCTGCTCCCACCATTTTCGCCAGTCCGAAATCTGTCAGGTAGGGGCGCTCCGCCTCATCAAAAAGCACATTCGCCGGCTTGATGTCCCGGTGCAGAATACCGCGTTCATGAGCATATCTCACGGCATCCGAGAGATCCCGCATCAGCTTCGCGATCTTCCGCCAGTCATCCAGATACCTCTCCCGGTGGCTGGAAAGCGCGCCGCCGGTGGCCAGCTTCATGCTGAACCAGGGAAGCCCGCGGGATTCTCCAGTCTCGTAAATGGGTAAAATGGCGGGATGTTCCAGCGAAGCCGCAGCCGCGGATTCCGTGCGGAAGCGCTGGCGCATGTTTTCATCAGTCACCAGCTGTGGAAGGAGAAACTTGACCGCCACTTTCCGGACCGGATCCAGCTGCGTGGCTTCATGGACCACCCCCATCCCCCCACGGGCCAACTCCCGGCCCAGCCGGTGTCCCTCCACCAGCAGCGGCACCGCACCCGCCGCCCGGTCCAGCTCTTCATCCCGCATCAGGCAGGCACCACAAAGCCCGTCCAGCAATGGCTTCAGCTCCAGTCCGCACTCAGGGCAATAGGCGGGCGCACTCATCCCGTTGCCCGCAGGATACGGTGAAGATAGGCCATTTCCTCATCGATTTCCGCAGGGGAACCCACTGTGCGGACCACCTCCTGGCGGATGTAGTCCCGCAGCCGCTCCCGCAGCCGGTGGACCTCGGATTTCACCGTGCCTAGCGGCCAGCCCAGTATCACCGCCGCAGTCTCGTAAGCCATGGGGGGAGCCCCCCCGCCAGGCAGAAAATGCTTCAGTGTCGCAAAAGAGTCCTCCCCCGTTTCCGTCCGCGTCCGGTCTAGCGCCTGACGCAGCACAGTGTAAGCCCACTCCCGGTCAAACTCCCCCTCCCGCACCGGTTCCGGGATCTCCTCCTCTAGTTCCGATGTCGATATATGCACCTCCTTTCCGCCTCTCTTCTCCGTGTAGACTACCCGCCAGTGCGAAGTAATAAAGTGATTGAGCGCGCCCAGCAAGAACGTGCGGAAACGCCCCCGCGTGGGATCCGCCCGATGCAGAAACCCGTCAGTCACAATCTGCGACAGGAACGACTGCGTCAGGTCTTTCGCCGTTTCCACATCCACCCCCCGGATCACAAATTGGGCGTGAATAGGATGCCAGTAATCACGACACAACTTGTCCATCGCGCTCCTACTCACGGGATCATGGAGGGAAGCACGCGCCAGCACACTCCAGTGGGTCGTCGGAAACATCATGCTTTGGCCCGGCGATGTTCAGCCCGGCGCTGCCACGTAGTCTGCATTCCTCGCTCTGGCAAGGAGGATCACCAACCGCTTCCCCCTTGGTTAAGTATTATTCAAGTATTCACTTGTAATTATGGCCATTATAGTATATGATGGCCATTAAGAATTTCCTTTATGCCTTCAAAAATACTCATAGTCGAAGATCACCGGGACAGTTGCCTGTGGATCTCAGCAGTCCTCCGTCAGCGTGGCTACCAAACTACCGAAGCTGAAGACGGTACTGCGGCCATGCGGATGCTCCACAGTGAAAAGCCAGACCTCGTACTCCTGGATATGCACCTGCCGGCCGGCGGGGGAGAGTTTGTCCTGGAAAACATGAAGCGCCAGAACAGCCTTCAGCACATTCCCGTTATCATTATGAGCGGCGAGGTCGGTCTCGATAAGGAATTCCTCAAAGCGATGGGCGCCGTCGACGTCCTGCAAAAACCCGTGGACGTTCACGCCTTCCTCCAGCTGATCCGCCACACCCTGAACCCGGGCGACACCACCGGCCAGATCCTGCCGCCTGCCGGGGAAACTACCGCACAAACTCCACCAAAATACTCCACCGGGCGGGTGCCGGAACTGGTGACCAGCTGACAACAGACAGGGTGCGCCCTCCCGTGCGCAATCCAGCCATATCAGCGGTGGCAGGCTGCACAGGTGCCAGCCCACAACTCCCAATCCCGGCACCCCAGGGGAACCAACCCACCAAGTATGCCGCACCCCTCACCGCATCCATAACTCCGGGCTCATCCTCCTTAGAGGCAAACTTCTTCCGGGTTAGATCTGGCGGTGTCATTTTTTGATTTAATTCAGGTGCGTGCCCTGTATATCAGGTTTTTCCCTACGTTGACAAGAAAAATTTAAGATTTTTTCTTATGCTTCTATGAGGCATTGGACTAAACTCTGCGTTTTGGCTTATTAACGGGACGAAATGAGATAGCCCAGGGCAACCGAAGTGCCGCCCTGGGTAAGCCCCCCAAAAAAAATCAGCAGCCCTGAAGGTGCTGAAGGTGCGGCGTGGGAGACAAAAAAGCCCGGCACCACACTGCGTGCGGTGCCGGGCTCGGATTATGCTTGCGAAGCCTGGTTCCAGACTTCGCTTGAATCAACGATAGTAGGGCTGCTGGGGCTGGCCGTAGTAGGGAGGTGGTTGCTGCTGGTAGCGCTGGGCATTGCGCTGGTCAGAGGCATTGCCCAGCATGTTACCGCCGACACCGCCTGCGGCGGCACCGATGGCTGCGCCTTCTAGGCCGCGGCCGGTTTGATGGCCGATGATACCGCCAACGGCGGCACCGCCGAGGGCACCGATCACGGTACCGGTCTGTGCGTTAGGGCCGCTGGCACAGGAGGCAGCAGTGAGAGCAAAGGCGATGGTCAGGAGACGAAGTGTAATGGATTTCATGGATTGTTGGTTAGATGGATTGGGGTGAAGGCGTAGACGAAGAGAAGCGCTGCGGTATTCAACGCAGTCACGGATGAGTATTACGCACATCCCAAGGATTTCGCCAGCGAATTAGCAAAAAGCCTGAAAGTTCTAAAACTCGAAGCCGAAGTCGTCCGCGAGATCCTCGTCGAACTCGGCGAGGGCCGCCTCGAGAGCGCTCTTCTTGCCCTTGGCTCCCTTCAGCGGGCGTGGTCCGGGATCCTCTTTCTTTTGCAGCGCGCGGCGCAGCTTGCGAAGGGCTATGTTTTGCAGCTGACGGATACGTTCACGGGTGACGCCGAATTCCTGACCAACTTCCTCCAGGGTCTTGGGCTTCTGTCCATTCAGGCCAAAGCGGGCGTCAATGATCTTTCGTTCCCGCTCGTCCAGCACATCCAGCAAACCATCGAGCTGGTCATGCATGTTGCGGTGGCTCAGGATTTCATGCGGGGTCTGGGCGCGGTCATCGCCGATGATTTCACCAAACTCGGTGCTGTCATCGTCGGAGATCGGGGCATCAAGGGAAGCGGGCCGCAGGCTTGCGGCTTTGAGCTGGGCCAGCTTGGCACGGTCAATACCGATTTCCTCGGAAAGTTCGTCGTCGGTAGGTTCCCGTCCCAAGTCCTCGGACATGGACATCGAAACCCGGCGCATCTTTGAGATTTTGTCCACCATGTGGACGGGCAGACGGATAGTCTTGGACTGATTCGCCAAGGCTCGCTTGATGCTTTGTTTGATCCACCAGGCCGCATAGGTGGACAGCTTGCCCCCCTTGTTGGGATCGAAGCGTTCGACGGCTTTCATCAGCCCGATGTTGCCCTCTGAAATGAGGTCCAGCAGTGGCAGTCCGTAGTTGGCGTAGTCCTGGGCGATTTTCACCACGAGACGCAGGTTCGCCTTGATCATGTGGTCGCGCGCAGCCTTGCTGCCCTTTTTTATTTTACCGGCCAATTCCACTTCCTGTTCAGGTGTCAGGAGTGCAGTTTTACCGATTTCGCGCAGATAGATTTTTATGCCGCCGTCGAGTTCTAGATTTGCCATGGCAAGGTTGTCAGGGACCGGTTGAGGTTAGCTTGGTTGTTGAGGAAATGCGCATTGCTAATAAAACGGAAATTGAAGCAGGTTGTTCCGCAAGATTCGAGGAAAAAATGAAATTCCCACCCAAAAGAACGCTTTTGGGCATCTTAGCTAGAAAACTGTGCTGTTTCAGGTCAGTAATGGGTGAGCCGGCAGTTGTAAAAATTGGAGTAGTGGGAAAACAAGCCTCCAACACCCGCGAAACTGGCGCGTCAATACCAAACGAGAAATATTAATACAAGGAATACCGTAGGACCTGAGTTAATGCCAATGGAAACTTAACACTACCGCGTTTTCCATAATGTTGCAGCTGGTCGCAGCTTATCAAATTTGCGATGGGAAAC
>JAYVJI010000069.1:0-6106 GCA_043769435.1 Verrucomicrobiota bacterium | reverse complement strand
CAGTTGTCAGGCTGCCGGTCAGGTTGGTCGCGCTACCCCCGGCGACCGGGACGCGGGTGATGTTTCCCAAATACGGGGAGGCCCCGAATGATGATGCCGTAGCCCGCGTGAAAGCGAGCCAAGTCCCATCCGGCGACCACTCCGGATCGCCGCAAAAAGTGTCACTCAGCCGGAGCTGCGTAGTATGATCGTTACCCAGTGCCCGCACATAGAGCCGGTGACGTCCGCTGCCATGATCGGCGCAGTAGGCATATTTTGTTCCGTCCCGCGACACGGTGGCATCATAGTGATCCACCAGCAGCACCTGGGCCGCCGCTTGATCCACATCCGTGCAGCGGGCATAGGTGATGTCCGTCGCAGCAGCAGCCATCAGCCCTGACAACGTCACCGATGGCTGATTTCCGCTCACGAGGTCGGCAAGATAAACACGGCCTGTGGACCGCTGCACGTGAAAACTGTCGCATCCGGTAATAAAGGTATCAAAGGTCGCGGAATAGAGCAGCGCATCACCGGTGCCATCCGTGCCGATCCGGCGGACTTGATAGGTGCCCACGCTTCCGCTGGCATTGATGCGCTTAAGATACAGAAGCGTAACGTCATCCCGCCACTGGACACAAAAAGCGCCAGTAGCGTTAGGAACCGCTGTGGCGGCGCCTCCCTCAGTGCGCATGATGAGAAGGGGACCAGTCCATGGAGTGCCTGCGGAGCGATTCACAAAAGCGATGCGCCTGCCATTCGGCGACAAAACCGGAGCCCACTCGGAGACGGCAGTGGTCGTAGTCATCTGCACCAGATCCGACCCGTCCGGCTTCATGTTGAATAGATCAAAGCTTCCATTCACAGCCTTGTCGGACACGAACATTATGCGCGTTTCCGCAGCAGCCTGCGGCATGGAGTTCAGCAGCGGGAGCGCTACCAGAGAGACAGTGAGGAAGAGGCCGGATACGGATGACATGACCCGGATCATTTCCACAGCAGGCGGGATTCACCAGCCCGGAATCTCCTTTTTTATTGGAGCGCCAGGCATACCGCCCGGGCGTGGGGCCCGGCACGCAGCCCGGATTTTCCAACTGCACGCTCCAGGTTGCATTGCAAGCTAGCCTGGTGTTCGCTCGTCACAATGCAAAATTCACGAACTCCCGCCCTGGGTTTCATCCTAACAACCCTGACGCTCGACATCGTGGGCATCGGCTTGATAGTTCCCATTCTGCCGGAACTTGTAAAGCAGTTCAGCGGCGGGGATACAGCAGCAGCAGCGAGTGCCGCAGGGTGGCTAGGTGCTGTGTATGCATTGATGCAGTTTTGTTTTGCGCCCTTTTTCGGCTGCCTCAGTGATAAAATCGGCAGGCGTCCGGTGATTCTGATTTCACAGTTCGGACTGGGCCTTGACTACTTTTTGCTGGCATATGCCCCCAGCATGACATGGTTCTTCGCCGGGCGGGTCCTAGCGGGCATTACCGGAGCAAATTTCGGTGCCGCTACTGCTTACATCGCGGACATCAGCCCTCCGGATAAAAGATCGGCCAACTTCGGCCTAGTGGGGGCTGCCTTTGGCGTAGGGTTCATCATCGGGCCGTTGCTGGGAGGGTTACTCGGCCAATGGGGTGTTAGGGTTCCTTTTCTTGCCGCCGGTTTCCTGACCCTTATCAACTCCGCGTACGGCTACTTCGTATTGCCGGAATCTCTGGCCCCGGATAACAGAAGAGCCATGGATTGGGCTCGCGCAAATCCTGTTGGCGGACTGCTGGCTCTGGCGCGTAAGCCTCGTGTTTTCGGTCTCGCCACCTGCACTTTTCTGACCTTCGTCGGCCATCAGGTATACCCCAGCATCTGGGTCCTCTACACGGGCTATCGCTATGGATGGGACGCCGTCTGGAACAGCGTCTCGCTGGCCGTTGTCGGTGCCTGCGCCGCCATCGTCCAAGGATGGTTGACTCCCCGCGTCGTCTCGGCTCTCGGCGAATGGCGCACCGCTTTGCTCGGGCTGGCCATAGCCGCGCTCTCCTACATCGCCTATGGACTGGCGGCCCACGGCTGGATGATGTTTATCTGCATTGCTTTTGGATCCCTCGGCGGCCTGGCCGAGCCCACGATACAGGGCCTCATCTCAAATGCCGTTAGCGACGATGAACAAGGAGCCGTGCAAGGTGCAGTCACCAGCCTGGAAAGCGTTTCCGGTGTTGTCGGCCCGTTGTTGATCACTTCTCTCTTCAGCTATTTCATCAGGCCGGAAGCTCCAGTCTCATTGCCGGGGGCCCCGTTTTTTGCCTGCGCTTTGATCGCACTGGCCGCTCTCGGTGTCGCATGGAGGTCACGCCGCCTCGCTGCTGGTTAAGTTTGAGCGCTGCGGTAAGAACAAAGTTTCATCCTAGCTTCTCCTCTTTAGAATAATTGCCCAGGACTTGGTGCCAGTGCGTGGAAATCAGTTGCTTCCGGAGCGCAGTGACGCTACTTGATGGATATGACTACACTCTCTTCCTCTTCCCGGGTTATCTCGCGGCGCCGATGGGCTGGCGGTGCGCTGGCCTGCGCCGGCACGGCTCTCGCGGCTTGCCGTCCCCGCACTGTTGCCACTTCTGGAAAGAAAAAGGTCCTGACAAGTTTTACCATCCTAGCGGATATGGCGCGTAATGTGGCCGGGAACCTGGTGGATGTAGAGTCCATCACCGTTCCTGGCGCGGAGATCCACGGCTACGCGCCCACGCCGCAAGACAAACTCCGGGCGGCAAATGCCCAGCTGATACTATGGAATGGATTAAATCTGGAGGTATGGTTCAAGCGATTCTTCAGTGACCTGAAGGATGTAGATGCCGTGGAACTGACGGAAGGCATCACGCCACAGAGCATTAATGGAGGCCCGTATGAAGGGAAGCCCAACCCTCATGCGTGGATGTCACCTGTGAACGCCCTAATTTATGTGGAGAACATCCGCAAGGCTCTGGTGGCGCTCCAACCCGGGGATGCAGCAGGGTTCAATGCCAATGCGGCTGCTTATTCTGCAAAAATAAAAGCTGAGGATGTCGCCCTGCGAAGCTCGCTGGAGCGCATCCCTGCCGGTCAGCGCTGGCTGGCGACCAGCGAGGGGGCGTTCAGTTATTTGTGCCACGACTATGGGCTCAAGGAGTTGTATCTCTGGCCCATCAACGCGGATGGGCAGGGCACTCCACAGCAAATCCAGACTGCCCGGGACGCCATCCGAGCTAACAATATTCCCGTGGTTTTCTCAGAAAGCACCGTCAGCGACAAACCAGCCCGGGAGCTGGCGAAGAGCACGGGAGCGGCCTACGGCGGCGTGCTCTATGTGGACTCACTCACCACGGCGGACGGCCCGGCACCGGATTTCCTCTCCCTTCTGCGCGTGAATGCCGTTACTATCATCAAGGGATTTGGACTCCAGCCCTGAGGCAGGTGATGTCCGTGCTGGCACCAAAGCACGGCCTTTTTACGCAAACCCCTGATTATTTAATTGCTCTGAAAGCTAAGATGGCTTAGGAATGCTTCCCTCAACCATAAGCCACTTTCTCAACCATGTATCTCCGGACGATCCGCGCCATCGCCAAGCCGCAGCATTTTGCCATCATTGACCGTCTGAAGCGCTCTTCCGGGATGCCTGTGGGAGACCTCGCAGAGGCCCTCGACATGAGCTACATGGGCATCAAGCAGCACTGTGTGGAGTTGGAAAAAAAAGGCCTGTTGGATACATTTCGCCGGCCCCAGGCCACCGGACGTCCGGAAAAAATATATCGCCTCACGGCGCTTGCCGGTTCACTGTACCCAGACGGAGGGCACGAGCTGTCTCTTGAGTTGCTGCATTCCCTTCAGGACAGTTATGGAGCGAGTGCGCCGGAGAAGCTGCTCTTCGCGTATTTTTCCCGGAAAACCACTGCCTATATGAAAAAGGTAAAGGGCACCTCCATCGCGGAGCGAGCGGCATCCCTAGTGAAATTGCGGGATCAGGAGGGGCACTGCGCGGAGTTGAAGTATGACCTCGCCGGTGGCCTTCAGATCATCGAGTTCCACTGTCCGCTCAAGGAAATCGCTGCGGCATTCCCCAGCGTGCGCCGCATGGAAGAGCAGATGTTCAGCCGTATTCTCCACTCCACTGTG
The DNA here is from genome assembly GCA_043769435.1 of Verrucomicrobiota bacterium. Classification (GTDB taxonomy): domain Bacteria; phylum Verrucomicrobiota; class Verrucomicrobiia; order Verrucomicrobiales; family V1-33; genus JAYVJI01. The sequence goes on along the minus strand of JAYVJI010000069.1, from coordinate 1,999 downwards.
GAGCTGAAGGAGGAACGGGTTTCGGGCCTCACCCGCTTCGCCTTTTCCATCCCAGCCACCATCAGCCACAGCCTGCCCCAGGCCTCATGAAATACCTGACCCTCATCCGTCATGCCAAGAGCACGCATGATGACCCCATGTTGCCGGATGCCCAACGTCCGCTCAATGCCCGCGGCCAAAGAGACGCCCCGGCGATGGGCCGCCATCTGCATACGACTTTCCGTTTTGCGCCCGATCGTATCGTTAGCAGCCCGGCAACCCGCGCCATGATGACTGCCCGCTGCATCGCGGAAGCTATCGGCGTGAGCGAGTGGGATATCAAGCAGGAGGAGTCCATCTACGAGGCCCCTGTGGATAGTCTGCTAGCCGTGATCCGCCGTCAAAACCCCGCCCACCGCCACATCTGCATAGTAGGGCACAACCCGGGTATGGAACTCCTGACCAACTGGCTCTGCGGCACCACAGCGGTGGAAAACGTCGTGACCTGCGCTGTGATCATGCTGCAACTGAAGGTCAACGCATGGAGTGATGCAGAGGCGGGGTGCGCCATCATGAGCGAATACCTATACCCTGAGCTGCTCAAGCTGACCGGGAACTTATAAGCTAGGCGCAATCCGCAGGCTCCTGCCCGCACTGGGGCGGGGAAAGTAGTCCCGATAGGAATCGAACCTATATCGCTGGTTCCGGAAACCAGAGCCTTATCCATTAGACGACAGGACCATTTGCGTTTCCGGGGATGAATCTGGAAACCACCGCCACTTTGCCTTTACACTGGAAGATTTCAACTCATTTTCGCACTCCTTTTCATATTCATGAGTTCCACCCTTCCAGCCTCCCCCCGCCGCGTTGTCATCAAGTTCGGCTCTGGTATCCTCACCCGGCCGGACACGGCAGCGCTGGATGAGAGCCAGTTCGCCCGGCTCACTCAGGCCATCGCGATTCTGAAGCAGGAGGGCCATGAGATCATCGTAGTGACCAGTGGGGCTGTGGCGGCTGGGTTGAATGTGCTGGGCTTCGCCGCCCGGCCTGTGGAAACCGCATTGCTCCAGGCGTGCGCGGCTGTCGGGCAGACCCGGCTCATGCATAAATACGAGACGCTGCTGGGAGCCTGCGGACTCCACGTGGCCCAACTGCTCGTGACCCACGAGGACTTCGTCCATCCCGAGCGGCGGGAAAATCTGGTGAATGCGTTGCAGAGCCTGCTGGCGCAAAAAAGTATCGTTCCCATCATCAATGAGAACGATTCTGTAGCCACTGAGGAATTGAGATTCGGTGACAATGACGCCCTCTCGGCGGGACTGGCAGCACTGGCGAAGGCGGACCTCCTCATCCTACTCACCAGCGTAGATGGCCTGCTGCCGCCCGGCGGGGGAGAAGTGGTGGAACGAGTCGCCAATGTTCAGGAAGTGATGGGCTTTGCCCGCGACGAAAAGGGCACATGGTCTGTCGGTGGCATGTCCAGCAAGCTCAGAGCCGTGGAAAAAGCAGTGACCTCAGGCATAGAAACCATCATCGCCAATGGCCGACGTGCCGAACAAATCCCCGACCTCGTGGCCGGAGCAGGCAGATGCACACGGTTCAGCCCTCATTCAGATCATCTCGGAGAAGGAAATGGCGAGACTGCGAGGAGGAGAGGAACGCGATGAGGGTAAACAACGCCGCAGACGCGAAGCTAGCCACGTGGAGGGCGGAAAATCCGGGTAGCCGGGGGTTCACAAGTCGCGGGGTGCGCTGCCACTCACGGCTCATCAGACTGCCATTGCGGTGGTAGCGGTAACGGACGGTGCGGCGGGTGGCTTCAGCGGCCGCAGGGGCGTATGTTTTGGCGGAGGGATTCTCAAACGTGCCGACGTAGGTCCAAGAGGTGGTGTCCGCAGCGCCGGGAGCCGCCGGCCATGTAGCCGCAGTCCAACCGGCTCCAGCACGCCACGTTTCCATGGTCGTCATCCGCCCGACAACAATCAAGCCGAGCGGGATCTCCGCATGATCAAAGTGCAGC
>JAYVJI010000068.1:0-12268 GCA_043769435.1 Verrucomicrobiota bacterium | reverse complement strand
CGAAATATCACATGGATTCCATTTCCCGGATCATGCTGTGCGGCACGGTCCGGGATGGGTGGTCACTTCTTGAAGGGCTCCTTGGTTTTGTCCTTTTTGGGCTTCTTGGTTTCCTTTTTGTGGGCGTTGTTTCCTTTGGCCATAGTGTTTGAGTAGTTGGTGATGATGGGTGCTGTCAGGGTTTGGCTGGCTTGATCAGTTCTCCAAGGTTGTATTTCGTGTAACGGGTCTCGCTGGCGACATTTTTTGAATCGGCGTTAGCCACCCAGAAATCAAGGGTATCTGGAGCAAATAATACGCTGTGGATATTACTGCCCATGCAGACTGGACGGGTCATCAGCTCTCGAGCGCGGTCAGCATTGAACTTCCCGTATCCATCCAGCACCCGCCGGGTCAACTCCCGATAGCGGTCTCCGGCACTCAGCAACACGGCATCTTCCACAGGCGTGTCCAACTGGGGGTGTTTCTCGCCGGGCCAGATGACCTCCAGTTTCTCAGGCGTAGCCTTGATGCCGCACGCTTTTTTCGTATTGGCATCACTGATCACGTAATAATACTCACAGGTCCGCGGGCTGCTTTTCATGATTTCGATGGCCTCCTCCAGAGTGTCTGCTTTCTCCATGACTTCTCTGATCAACTGCGCCATGGGCTTGCCGTCCCATGCGCCTTCCCCGCGGCCCCCCATCTCTCCCATGGCGATGCGCTTTTCATTCATCGCGGTCACGCTGCCGGTGAATCCGGCGTAGCCGACATTCGCCCATGCATGTCCCCAGTCCGGCTTGTTGATCATGACCACAGCATTTTCCTCGAGGCCCACGCCGCGAAGGTAATCTAGGACGCGCCCGTGATACACCATGCCGCCCTCTGTGGCCTTGCCCATCAGAGCGAAACCGGAGCAGTGGAAGAGTTCTGGAAAGAAGTTAGAGAGTCTGACTTCCTCGCGGTCTAGGCCTGCCGCATCTGCCAGCGAATCCATCTCCTCGAGGTAGCGCGGGTCGATGTGCTTACTGGTGCGGCTCACTGCTTCCTCGATCTCACCAAAGAACCAGCGGCCCTTGTCAAAGGAACTTCCAACTCCCACGCCGTAAAGGATGCGGTTCACTACCCGGCGGATTTCCGGTTTCAGCAAAATGCCCTGCTGGCGGCCCATTTCCGTCGGCGTTCCCTGGAGGATGACCACGCGTGTGCCATCGTGATCCTCCAGCCTTCCTTTCCCCTCGACTGCCAGCACCGAGACCTTTCCCACAGCAGGCGGCAGCGTGGGGATTTTGCTGCCAAGGCTGCCCGCCGCAGTCTCCAGAAATCTCGTGAGGTGAGCCAGCGCCACTTTCTCTTTTTTATCATCCGGCTCCGCCTGAGGTGCCCAATCACTATCCGGCAAGGGACCGGAGATCTCGTGGCTACGCAGCCTGATGACTGCTGTGGCCCCCTGGTGATCATCGTAGGTGAAGGTGTCTGGCCATGCTCCAGATGGAACTCCTATCGTGAGGGTGGCGCGAGGGATGTTCAGCGCCTTTGCCGCTTCCTCCTTGGGCGAAATGGCCAGCGTCATACCACCTGCGGCGCCCGGCGCGAGTTTGATATCCGCCATCATCGGCACTAGGGCCAGCTGCTGTATTGACGGCAGGGGCAGCTTGGGAATGGTGACTTTTTGCACGCTATCCGGGCGCGCCGAAAAGCGAGGAACGCTTTCATCACCTTCGATGAGCATATTTTTCTTGGGGACATGGATCCACATTTTCCGGCTGTCTGTGCTGAGCGAGACCGGGCCGTCGATATCTGTCTGGATGGAAAAGCGATCCGGCGGCTGGAGCACAAGCTTCACTGCACGGCCTTTGAGAAAGCCGGCCCCGCCGGTAGCGGATTCCACCATGAGGTCGAGCTTGATGGAGCGGGCGGCGGTTCCGGGGTCCGGGTTGAGAAAGCCCAACACATCCCTGAGCGCGCCGTGGAGGACTGCGGCCCCTTCGCCTGCGCCTGCGCCTGCGTCCTGGGCGGGCAAGACGGGTGCGGTTGTGAAGATTACAGACGGAAGTAGTAACAGTGATAGTTTCATAATACGTGTGGCCTAGGTAGTCCCGGGGGCGTGAAAATCAAGCCCGTCTTCCCGTAGCCCGCCCGGGGCTCAGGGCTTCACCGGGACCTGCCATTATTAGCTTTTGACCATGCGAATACTTGATTCCAGCGTGCAGCAGTCAGCTCCCCGGTATCCCCGTTATCGCTTCCACATCCAACCCATTTCTAAAAATGCCTAACACAACTAAATCCACCACTTGGAAGCTCGGCCTGGTGCAGATGCGCTGCAGTGCAAATGTGGAGGAAAATATCCGGAAGGCGGAGAAGCTCATCACGGAGGCATCACGGAAAGGTGCGAGACTTGTGTGTTTACAGGAACTCTTTGCGTCACTGTATTTTTGTCAGTCGCTGGATCCGGAGTGGTTCAAGCTAGCCGAGAGCATCCCGGGACCACTCACAGACCGGTTTTGCAAGCTGGCCCGTAAGCTCGGCGTCGTCATTTTACTGCCTGTTTACGAGAAGGAGGCGCCTGGACTTTACTATAATTCCTGCGCGGTCATCAACGCAGACGGGAGCCTGCTGGGCACCTACCGGAAGATGCACATCCCCCATGATCCGCACTTTGAGGAGAAGTATTACTTCGCGCCGGGCGACCGTGGTTTCAAAGTATGGGACACCGCAGTAGGCCGGATCGGCGTGCTCATTTGCTGGGACCAGTGGTATCCTGAAGCCGCGCGCCTAACGGCTATGCAGGGCGCAGCGGTGCTTTTCTATCCGACTGCCATCGGATGGCTCCAAGCTGAAAAAGATGCCCTGGGCGAGCGTCAGTACCGATCATGGGAAACCATCCAGCGCAGCCATGCCGTGGCTAACGGCTGCTATGTTGCGGCAGTGAATCGCATCGGGACGGAGGATCCTGCAGGCAAGGGAGGCATCGAGTTCTGGGGCCGTTCATTCATAGCCGATCCTAGCGGGGAACTCATCGCCACGGGCTCCCAAGATCAGGAGGAAATCATTCTCACGGACATTGATCCCGACGCCATCCGGAACCAGCGCGAGTGGTGGCCATTTTTGCGGGATCGCCGGATCGACGCCTATGGCGATCTAACCCGCCGGTTCATCCGCACGCCATGAGCGCCACCGACACAATCCTGACAAAAGCGATCCAATCACGCCTGGAAGCCTCCGGCCTAGACTGGATCAAGCTGGAAACCCTGCACTTTGTGAGGGCGGAAAAGCATCTCACCCTAACGATTCTTTTGGATGGAGATCCGGGTCCGGTGACCGTGGACTTCCACTACAGTGTGAGCAGTGACTATGCCTCCCTGAGTATCACCCGGATAGAGGCGTCCCGCCGCTGGATCACTGAGAGCCTGCGGCTGGCGCTGGAAAAGACCTCGAATCAAATCCCCCTTCCTGGCGGGCTGAAAGGACTGGTCCTGCGAGTGCTCATATAGAGTGGAGTCCGGACCGCAACTTATGGCTTTGCCATCTTTGCCATGCTCAATTTAATGTCCCATGAGTTTCATCGCCTCGGTATAAAGCGAGATAAAGGCCTCGCGTAACGCCTGATGCTGATCCTGCCCGGGATGAATAGGCGCGCCAAAGACCACAGCCCAGCGGGTGCGGGGCCAGGGCAGCCACGCTGAAACGCGATCGAAGGCCTCTGCCCCGAGGCAGACGCAGGGAACGATGGGCACCCGGGCCATGCGGCTGAGCCGGCATAGCTGATCATCAATCATGCCGCCGCTGGTGACGCCAGCTCCCTCTTGGCGGACTTCGCCTTCCGGGAAAATTCCAGAAATTCCGCCCTCCTGCACTAGGGAGACGAGGCTCCGGAGGGCGGGCAGATCCACGCCGGATTTCTTGAAGGGAATGACGCCCATGGGCAGCAGGAACCATGACCATGGCCCGCGCGCCACCTCCACCATGGAAAGCCAGCGGACCGGACGCGGGCAGGCCCCCATGATCAGGCCTGAATCAAAATAACCGGTGTGATTGGCCGCGAGAAAAAAACCACCGCGATCCGGGATGAACTCCCTGCCCCCCACGGTGCCCCGCGAGCACAGGCGCAAAACAAACCGGCCAAAGCCAACGACGGAATGATAAACCCATTCCTTCATGGCACCATCCTTTCCGGCAGAGATTGCTGCTCCTGCATCGCTCTGAACAAGCGGCGAAAGGCCTCCTCCAGCCGGCGCGCACCCAACCGGCGCCCGTCCCTGGAGGCTGCCTGCGGTGGAAAGCTCAACAATTCCCCTGCACGTATCCAAAGGTCTCCGCGCCGTGCAGGCATCCATGGCCCAGCTCCATTCACGTGCTGCGTGCCGGCTATGACGACAGGCAACACCGGCGCGCCGGACCGCCCCGCCAGCAGCACCGCGCCCGCCTTGATGCTCCCGCCACTGACTACGCTTTCTTTTCCGGACATGATCTCCCCCTCGGGAAAAAGTCCGATGCATTCCCCCTTCCCCAGCCGCTGTAGCGCATGGCGGATGGCGGGACGCGCATAGCCCCGGCGGTTAGTCTCTATGGCCCCGACTCCGCGCAGGCAGGCCCTGGTGAAGGCTCCAGCATAAAACTCCTCCCGCGCCAGCCAGCCGATCCTGCGCCTACACTCCACACTAACAAATACCGGATCCAAGTGGCTGACGTGATTCACCGCAATGATGAGCGGACCATCAGGCAGGCGTTCCAGACCAGAACGCCTGACATTCATACAACACGTGAACGCAAAATTCCAGAACGCTGAGGACAGCGCATGCAGATAGGTCTGAGCCGTGGGACCGGTATTCGAAGAAGGCATGGACAACCCCTTCAAACGCGGACTCCATCGGCCTGCCAGAGAGAAATGACAACAACTTCGGGCACAGGGACGGAGCGCCGGGTGCCGGACAGAAAAGCAGGATAAATTCCGGTTTCCCGCAAGACTCAGCATGGTAGGGCACGCACTTCACCACGTCCGGCAGCAACGCAGGCTGCCAACAACATATGAGTCACATCAAAACAAACCGTTACCGCACATTTCTGATCTTCGGCGCTCCTGGAAGCGGCAAAGGCACCCAGGGAGCCATCCTGGGCCGTATCCCCCGCTTCAATCATTGCGCCTGCGGCGACGTTTTCAGATCCCTCGATACGCGCACAGCGCTGGGCCAGCAGTTCGTAGACTACTCCAGCCGCGGCGTGCTGGTGCCGGATGAACTGACCGTCCAGCTCTGGAAGGCGAACATCGACAGCCGGGCTGAAATGCATATGTTCAAACCCGACATCGATTTTCTCGTTCTGGATGGCATTCCCCGCAATATCGAACAGGCCCGCATCATGGAGAGCTATATTGAGGTCCTCCACGTATTCCACCTGAGCTGTCCTAACAGGACGGAGCTGGTGCGGCGCCTGCGGAAGCGCGCGCTGAAGGATAACCGGTTTGATGACGCCAAAGACGAGACCATCGAGAAGCGGATCCGGATTTATGAGGAGGAAAGCAAACCCATGCTGGAATACTACAGCCAGGACCGGATCACGGATATCGACGCGACCCAGCATCCCGCTGTCGTTTTCAATACTATCCTGAGCCGCATCATTTCGCTGCCCAGCTTCGTGGAAGCGGCGCGTGACATTCACTGAACCAGCGCCGCTCCCCACTGACGACACCCGTCGCAAGGATATAGCGGGCTCAGCGCAGACAGTCTGCCCCGAAACTCATGCCTGTTGCCCAGATCAGACGCAGATAGAAGCGGCGGTCCATGGCTTTCCATGCACGACGTCCAAAAAGACAGCGCCGGCTCCGCAAGCCCCTACGGGGACGCGATTTGTGTACATAATAATATTCCTGATTTATCCGATTTATCCTGAAAAAATCTCCCCGGCCTATAGACTAGCCAAGGAGTGCGGACCGCGTCTGTGCGACACGGCAGCTGTGAGTGAGCCCGGCAGCGGGCTCCTCAGGTTAGGAATGGAATGATGACAACATTACATCACAGTGGCACGGGCTCGAGGTCCCTCTACTGCAATCGGAATTTTTGAAGTCAGCTTACGTTGCATAATAGCTGAAGCGGATCTAGGCAAAGCTGATGGTTACTATTCGCCCAGTCATAACAGCGTGGATGCTGTCCGTCGCAGCCGCCACTGCCGGACCGGCCACGGAGGCAGCGGTGTTTGCCTCAGTAGAAGTCAGTGGGCTGGTGACGGGGTTGGCGGTGGACGCGGGCGGGCTTGTTTATGCCACTCAGACCCAGCGATCCTTTGGCAGAGGTGTAGTGACAGCAGACACTCCCGAACGCCAGGCAGCGGACCTGCGGTGCACTACTTTCGAGCAGCGAAAAGCGATGATAGCCGGATGGCTGAAGACAGGAGAACTGCAGCGGGATCTTACCTCCGCAGGCGATGCCTTCGGACCGGGCGATTCCTTCCTAACTAAGTACGGCGAGCGGGTTGTTTGCCTTTCCGATGCCAATATGGACGGTGTTTGCGATGAGGCGACATTGTTCGCCGGCCCATTCGACGATGGGCCGGCCAGCGGCATTTGTGTCGGGAAATCGGGGCAGCTATGGCTGGCCAGTTCACCGCATCTGTGGTTTCTGGCCGATGATGATGGCGACCATGCAGCAGACCGGAAGGTGCCAGCGGTTTCAGGGTACGGGATTCACTGTGGAGACGGACGGGGTGGCTTGCAAACAGTAGTGGCCGGCGATGACGGATGGATCTACTTTGCCTGCGGTAAACTCGGCTGCCGCTTCACACCGCGGGACGGGCTCCCGGCACTGCTGTGGAAAGAGGGCGGCGTTTTTCGCTGCCGGGCGGACGGGGGAACTCCGGGACGTGAACCGGAACTCCTAGCAACTGGCCTGCAGGATCCGGCTGGGTTGGTTATCGACCGCAGCGGGAGGATTTTTGTGGCGGACAGAGTAGAGGCAAGGACCAGGCTGCTGCAGGTGATCACGGGCGGTGCCTATCAGGAAGCGGCTCTGCCCGCACCGGTTTGCGGTGAACTGCCCTTTTCTGTGTCATCAATTATTCTGGCTCCCGAGCCATGGGAGGGGCCGGGGATCCACCTCCTCGCTGGCGACGCCACACCGGGCAGCGGCGGCATCGTGCCAGTCTTACTCAAGCCATCCGGCTCATCTTTCTCTGTCTCCGCCAGCCCCCCGATATGGTCAGGAGGGGCGGTGCTGGCGCTGGCCGCTGCGGCAGATGGCACGCTTTTCTTTGCAGACTGGGGTGGAGTAGTGAGTGCCCGCAGCCAATGCCGCATAAGGCGCCTGCCTCCTCCGCCAGCCGTTATTGAGAACAAGGGCCGCGCGGAGGGAGTGATCCGGGAAGCAAGGCCCTCATCCTGGCCTGCACTGATGGAGCACCAGGAGGCCTTAGTGCGGGCCGCAGCGCGTGATAATATTTTGAAACTTGACTGGTTGGAAGCGCTGCCCCTCATCCTGAAGCCGCTGAGAAAGGGCAGTTCCTCTGCTGTGCGCATTGATGCCTTAAAAGCATTAACAGACCTAGCGAAACACCAGCCGGAGTTGATGCAGGAAGCCGCGATCGCCCTCCGCAGCAACGATCCGGATTTCAGCACAGCAGCGCTGCGCATCCTGCCCGCTGAGGCTGCGGGCCTATGCCGTGAGCAGGTACTGAAAGTGATGCAGGGAGGAAAGCCTTCACTGCGTGCCACCGGCGCCGAGACTCTGGGCCGATGGCGTGATGTGTTAGCGGTTCCTGCTTTGATCAGTGCGCTAGAGGCCTCAGAAGGCGACGCTTTTCTTCAGCAAGCATGTGCGGGTGCGCTGGCCCGTTGCGCAGCGGATGAAGAACTGGCAGCCCTCCGTGACCACGCATCGCTCATTGTCCGCAAGGCGGCGATCCACGCTCTCGCTTGGCGGGCTTCTCCACTGCTGCAGCAGTTTTTTGATGATGTCGGCACACAGGAGGCAGCGGTGCGGGCGGCTTGGAAAAGGCTGCTTTTTTCCACTTTTTCCAGCATGCCCGGCGCGCTCCGGAACAGCGCTACCGGGTCGTCCCCGGAATTCGTGACGGTGTGCCTTGCTGCGGCTGCATTCACCGGGACTCCGGCAGCGGCCACATCCGTAGCCGAGTGGCTGGAGCGCTCGGATGCCAGCACTCCGGGACGGCTGCGCACGGCGGCTCTCGATACGCTGCTGGCATGGGACGATCCGGATTCATTTGATCCCATTGAAGGCCGATATTTACCGACTGTCCCGAGGCCGGTCGGCATCACTACTTCACTACTCGCGAAGGTTCTTCCAAAGCTGCAAGGCCCCCCGGATGACCTCAAGGCAAAAGCTGATGAGGTCCTGGCCGGGTTCAAAAGCCAAACGCCTGAACGGCTTGCCGCAGCCGTTTTCAACGGCGAGAAATCAATCCCGGCCCGCTGTGCCGCACTGCGCCAGCTGGCGGAGACGGCCCCCGCCCGGGCCCTAGAAACAGCGCGGAGTATCCTCACCACGCCGGACTCCCCTGCGCTCTGCCGGGCAGAAGCCCGCCTAGCGCTGCTGAAGCTTGATCCGGGCACCAGCTATGAGCAGATAGCCGCCGCTCTGGCTGGCGGAAGCCCCCCGGAAAAGCAAGCCGTCATGCAGAAGGCCCGCAAGTTTGATACCCGGACAGCGGAGGTATTCTGGCAACAGATCCTAACTCATCTCGCGGTTGGGGATCTGGATCCCTCCATCACTGTAGAAGCGTATGAAATGCTGGAAATCAAAAACTACCGTGAGCCCCGGGCGCCATGGCGAAGGATATGGGAACGTCTGAATCACCGGCCAGGCGAAGGACGTCTGCGCACTGTGCTTGACGCCTGGCTGCACTGCCGGAACTATGGTGATCCGGACAAAGGAGGAGCCGTCGCGTTCCTGCACGGCGCAGCCTGTATGGAGTGCCACTCCCTCCATGGACACGGGGGGCTCCGGGGGCCAGCGCTGGATGGCGTGGGCTCACGCATGGACCGCACGGCCCTGCTGACATCGCTCGTTCAGCCCTCCGCAAAAATAGCCCGGGAGTGGCAGATGGTCAGCGCCAGCAGCAAGAACCGCGCCTGTGAAGGCCTCCTGAGAGCCACCCCTTCAGGAAACATCCTGTTGACTTCTGAAGGGATCGTTCCCGTACCGGAGGCTGAGTTTACACTCACTGAACCAGTAAGCCCCATGCCTCCCGTCACAGCAGGAATGTCTGAGCGGGATATTCGGGATCTAGTGGCCTGGCTCGCTGAATTGAAATAACGGGGCCATTACTGAGCGGCACTGATGGTGTCTACGACCAGTTCGTTGTTATTAAACACAGTCTCTACAGTCCCGTCCAGCTTCAGCTTCGCCACACCGACTGATGGCTGACCATCCCATTTTGTGAATCCGCCTGCGACGATGAGAAATCCTTTTTCATCCAGCTTCAAGGAATAAACCTCCCCGCTGGCACCGGCTCCCGTATTGAACTGCGGGTCCACATCCCCTGACGGGGTGAGCTTCACCAGACGGTTCACAGCCACCCCATTCCATGAAGTCAGGGCGCCTCCCAGCAACAGACTCCCGTCAGGCAATGCCAGGCCGCAGAGGACTGGCGCATTGGCCCCGGGATACATGGGAAAGCTCCGGTCCGGCGACCCAAGGGCGTCCAGTCTGGCAAAGTTTCCGCAGGGCTGACCTGCGATCCTCGAAAAACTACCGGCAATATACAGGTAGCTGCCGGAGCTTCCCACCCAGCTGATTTGCGTGGAATTCGGCGCAGCAGTCCAGCCACCGTAAGAGCCGTTGGCATTCAACAAAACGGCCCCGGGCGTGATCATGCCGTTAAAAGTGCTGAAGCTGCCCCCGACAAAATATCTCCCTGTCCTGGTCTGCGTGATACTGTTAACTGGTCCGGAGAAGCCGAATCCTGGATTGAAGGTCAGGTCCAGTGCGCCGTCCGCGAGGACCCTGGCGATGTTTCCACGCGGGATACCGTGAGATTTTGTAAACTGGCCGCCCAGCATGACCTTCCCATCTGCCTGAGGTAAAACCGCCCACACTGCGGGAATGGCCGAGCGGTCAGTGAGCCCCACATCCCACGACCGGTCCTCTTCCAGTGGATCCAGCCTTGTCACCGGCATTATACCTGCCCGCTTACCGGAATGCACCCCGGGTTCCCCGTCCGAGTCAATCTGCGCACCGGCACTTCTCTTTGGCGAGATGCCGTAGCCTGATGGCACCATGATGACTCCATAATAACTGCCCGCCCCCATTCCCCCAAAGAGGTACTCACCATCAAAATCCTTTGTCTTGCTGGTCACTGTATAAGCCACCAGAGTGTCACCTGCTGGTGAGGGAATCCCATCTCCATTGTCCCGGTAAAGTTCTACCCGGACGCCGTTGAGCCCCGCTTCCGCAACCTGCTGGATCCCGTCTGAATTGACATCAAACCAGACGCGATTCCCGTAATAAGGCGGACTGGGTGGACGTATGGCGATGCCCGTTTTTGCAGGCTCCGCAGGCAGCAGTTTTGCTCCATTGTCGGCCCGCGTCGCAGTGAATCCAAAAGAATTCCATGCCACATCGCCGGCTTTGATGACGGACCACGGAGCCCTCATGGACCATCCAAAAACCAACTCATCGCCCGGAATGATATCCACGCCGGAAAAGTCGAATTTGAGCGACCTGACCCTTGTGATATCCGCAGGTACGCTTGCAAACCATGCAGGGGCTTCACATCCGGCGGGAACTCCCGGAGTTAGTTCCTCCCGGCACGGATTGCTGCTGTAACTGTAGTAGACCACCGCACCTGGCGGCGCCTTCACAAGATCTGCCAGGAACGGAGTCCATTTCGTTTCCCGCAGGGCGAGGTCGATCACGCCGCGATCCCCCTCGAACGGGAGCACGTCAATGATCACAAGATCACGCATGGTCACGCCACTGAAATTTGAAACCCGCAATTGGTAGTCTGCCTGACCGCCGGAGGTCGTCTCGCCGACGCCCGGATAGGCTACCCAGTTCGTATCCAGCTCCCCTTTTACGAAGAGTGCGGAATTCAATCCAGCCATGCCACCACCAGTGACAACGTCCACGCCCGCATACGAGGTCATGACACTATCCGTTATTGAACCGTTGCCATTGGCATCAATGGTATCCAACTCCGTGGCCCGGTCACCTCCTCCAGTGGGGGAACTCCATGAGAGAAAAGATTTCACAACACTGGACCCGTTGATGGTGTTGTTATTGACTTGAAGCTGCATATCGAGGGCGAGGCCATACCAGTCCCTTTCTACCGGAAGGGAGAATGATGACGCGCCCTTCCAAGCCCATCGCAAAAGCGTGGTGCCGTCTGTCCGGGTGACCTTGGTAAATATCGGGGCCGGTGGCATCAGCACATTCGGAGCAGTACCTGCGCCCAGCAGCACCCAGCTGTTCTCCACATAACTAACTTCTTTAGGCAGGAGCACCGCCACCACTGGATTAACCAAAGCAGTATCACTTTCCGGCCAATGTCCAAAACTCAACCGGCTGGTGAATTTTTCTGTCCGGGAATATGGGCCCCGCTGCTGGACCTGGTCAAAGTAATAGTAAGGCCGGGCACTGTGCACGATGGTCTCTGCACAGGACTCCTGACTCCAGAGCCCCCCGCTCAGCAGAGCGCAATTCCTCAGCACTTCCCCTACCGCCGGGAGCTCGGCAGGCTCCAAAAGGCGGCAACGGTAATACAACGCCCGCTCCATGAGTCCAGCAGTGTAAGCAGGCGGCATGTCTCCGTAGCTCCACTGCACCGACTTGATGTATTCACCAGACTCCAGTCCGGCTCCCGCTACGCTGATATTGGCATCAGGAGCCTCCGTGTCATAGAGGGGCGTACCCCCCCAATCTGTCCACACGCTCTTCAAATTCGTCTTGTATTTCACACTCACTGGCACGCCTGGCAATGGCCACGACTCAGGGCGTATAAAATCGAGCGCAAATCCATCAGGGAGATTATCCTCAATGGTATACCCCGAAACGGCACTCCCCCCCACCACCCCGTGGCTGATGGCATAATCGATCCACGGGCTGGCGGCGGAAGCCTCTCCGTCGGTCCATTTCCGGATGTAAATACCGTCAACTACTGCCGGAGGCGCTGACGTTATGCTGCTGCCCCTGCTTGGAGCCTCGACTGCCGAACTCGTCAGTGTGATGGTATTGGAAGAACTGGCAGGAGATCCGATGCCGGCCGATCCCGCTGTGTAGGAGACGCTGGTGCCTCCTTTTGTTCCAGCAGGAAAGCGCACCTGCACGGACAGCTCACCAGT
>JAYVJI010000067.1:0-2715 GCA_043769435.1 Verrucomicrobiota bacterium | reverse complement strand
GTTTCCCCATCGGTGAAGAGTCCTGCAGTGGCAAAGGCCATGCCGATGCGCGGGTCTCCGAGCGTTGAGAGGGTGGCTGGTTGCAGGGGTGTCTGCTGGCCGCTGCCTAGGATCTCGATGCCGTCGAATAGTTCGCGCACCTGCACGCCCATGTGCCTGAGATTATGGGTGATGGCTGCGAGCCGGTCCGTCTCCTGCGTCCGGAGGGATTGGGCATCCCGGATGACGGTGCGCCCTGCGGCGAGGGCGGCGGCGACGGCGAGGATGGGGAGTTCATCCATGACGAGAGGGATTTCCCGGCCTTCGATGACCGTGCCCCGCAGGCCGGAGCCGCGCACGATGACGGTTCCCCTTGGTTCTCCTTGACGGTTGCCGGTGATTTCCTCACCTATCTGAGCGCCCATCCTGACTAGGATCCTTAGGAGCATGGTGCGGGATTCGTTCAGGCCTACATCGTGGACCATGAGTTCGCTGCCTGTCTGGGCGGCGGCAGCGGTGATCCAGTTGGCCGCGACGGAAAAGTCCCCTGGAATGCGGAAGTCCCGGCTTTCCGGTATCTGCCCGCCATAGACGGAGGTGGAGAGTCCGGAGCGTGCAGTTTTGAGCAGGAAATACTGCATCATGCGCTCGGTGTGATCCCGGGTGGAGGCTGGCTCGATGATCGTGCTTCTGCCGGGGGTGAAGAGCCCGGCGAGCAGGATCGCGCCCTTGGTCTGAGCGTTGGGAGCTGGCATGCGGTAGAGCACTTGCTTGATCCCGGGATTGCCATGAATGACCACCGGCGAGCCGTCGTCGCTGCCTTGTTCTACTTTCACATCCATGGCCGCCAGCGGCTCGGTGACTTGCTGCAGCGTGCGGCGGCAGGTGGCAGGATCTCCAGTCAGCATGGTTTTGAATGGCTGACCGGCCAGCACTCCTGCGAGCAGGGTCAATGCGGTGCCGGAGTTTCCGCAATCTACCGCGGCCACGGGCATACGCAACTTCATGGAGGTGCCGTGGACTTTGATGCGGGTGGAACCAATGCGTTCCTGAAAATCATCCGGAGGCTCGTAAAGCGTGGTGTCATCCGCCTCATCAAGGCTCAGCTCCTCTATCCTGACACCCAGACTGCGGACAGCGGAAATAGTGGAAAGGCACTCTTGGCTGGGCAGGAATCCACTGAGGACACAGGGACCATTTGCCAGTGCGGCCAGGATCACGGCACGGTGAGAGATGCTTTTGTCTCCCGGGACAGAAATCTCTGCGGCGATGGGCCGGCCTTTTTTGATGCGGTATTCCAGCATGTTCAGGGTTCAGGTGTAACGAGTGGCGTGCAACGCTTTGGCCCTAGCGAGGAGTTTTTCAACACCGGGTCCGTCCTCACGTTCCAGCATGGCGAGGAGGGAGTGTCCTTCTGTCAGGAAATCCCGCAGCACCGGCAGCACGGCCTCGCGGTTATTCATCAAAATGCCGCGCCACATATCCGGAGATCCGCCGGCGACCCGGGTCGTGTCCCGCAGGCCCCCGCCAGAATACTGCGCATAGCCGGGATCAGGCTGAAAGGCCGCCAGCGTTGTCAGGGCTGCCGCGATGTGAGGCAGGTGCGAGACCCGCGCCACCACGCGATCATGCAGCTCCGGCGTCATCATACTGCAGGAACAACCGAGTGCCGCCCAAAATGCGCCGAGCCGGGCCAGGGCAGCTGGAGGTGTTTCCCCAGACGGTGTTAGGATGCAGGGAGCATGGGCGAATAGATCCGCCCTGGCTTCCTCCATGCCGCCCTTTGAACCTCCGGCGATAGGATGGCTGCCGATGAAGCATAGGCCCGCAGCATCGAAAACCGGGGCCACTTCACGCATGACCATTTCCTTTACGCTGCCCACATCTGTTATGATGGCGTGAGCGGCGGGCTTGCCGCAGGCTATGGCCCGGGCCAGGTCCGGCATGGCCTCCACCGGGGCGCAGAGGAAGAGCATGTCGGCACCTTCTGCCACCTCTGCGGCATTGTTGCTCGCCATAGTGGCTAGGGACTTGGCTAGGGCAGCCTCGCAGGTTTCCTTCCGCCGGGCCCAGACACGCAGTTCCCTGAAGCCCAGGGCGCGGGCTTTTAGCAGGATGGACCCGCCGAGAAGACCGGGGGCAAAAACAGCCAAGCTGGTAACAGAAGGATCAAGCGGCATGCGTACTATCAGAAAGTTAGGCCGTTGCATGACTCCCTGCCGCGATGCAAACGGGCATCATCATTGAGCCTCTATTTTGCTCAGCATCCTGCGCCACTTTTTCTGCCCGGTGGTCAGCACGCTCAGCGGACGTCCGGTATAAAAATCGTAACCCGCTTTGTTCTTCTGCACCATAGCTGCGTAGGTCTCATAGATGATCCCGTCCTGACCGCCTGCGAAGAGCGGCTTGTTCGTGCTGAGGTCATAGAAGCGCGCCCAGAGCACATCCTGACAGGCTGGGTCCTCTATGTAGACTTTACGACCGTCCTTCCTGTCCTCCCGCAGATGACTGATCTTTACTTGCTCCAGCCAGGTCAGCCCAGCTTCAATAGCGGCCTTTCGCTCTGCATCCGGTTGCTGGTCTCTCATGAGGAACTTCAGAATCGAAGAAGTCTCCGGCCCTCCGAGCGCGGCAGGCTCCTTCAATCTTGCTCCCGCAGGTGCCAGTGTGAGAGGGTCAAACTGAGCACACCAGCCGGTCAGCACTCCGCCCTGACGGTGCTGTGCGGCAAGGAGA